>NZ_QTNF01000016.1:0-126616 GCF_003603455.1 Bacteroides sp. AM37-9
TGGAAAGCACGTTTTCGCAATCTTTTGCATGCTCCCGGCCATATCCAGTGTAACCAAACTCCAGTCACGACTATATGTCTGCCCAGTGGATGGATCTTCCCAGTGACGACGCTTGATACGTAAATAAACGGCTTTACCACGGATAGGGAAGTCCTGAACTTCAATCTCAGGGAGGAAACCTTTTGAGTGAAGATGTAGATCTGAGTACTCAGAAGGAATAGTGGCTTTCTCCTCTAAATAAAGAATAAAGCAAGTATCCTGAGAAACATGATTGACTAGGGTAAAGTAATCAAGGATTCCTGAAGGCAAGAACAAGCTTAAAGAAGCAACAGGATCAATCGTTTGGGAAGAGGATGTTTTCATGATGCAAAAATAAGAATTTTAACGCAATCCCCCAAGGTTTCAGACTGAGCCTTGCCTACTTGATATTTTTTCACGTACCGGTTACAATCCCATCGGTATTTTCAACAAATACCAGGCAATAAACATCAATGTCCAGGCAACCAGGATACCTAATGAATATCTCCAGGTATATTTAAGCAATGAGCCATACGTAATCTGTTTATCATACTGCCGCATATAAGTCAGTACCAAAGGCATATAAAATAAGAAAGGAGTAATGGCATTCGTCGAACTATCTCCGATACGGAAAGCACATTGTGCTACATCCGGAGCAATTCCCATCTGTGCAAACATCGGAATAAAGATAAAAGACATAAAAGCCCATTTGGAGGTAGCAGATACCATAATCAGGTTTATCAATGCCGTAAATAGAATAAACAGGATGAGAGCAGACAAAGGAGCCGGCTCAAACGAAGAGAGCAAATCAGCTCCCATGATGGCTAAACACTTATCCAGATGGGAATATTCAAAACAGGCAAACATCTGTGCAGCAAAGAAAGCGATAACGAAATACACTCCAAGAAGTTTCATTGGCTGTGTAAGTCCTTCAATCACATCATTGTCAGTGCGATACCGTCCGGAACTGAATCCATAAGCCATCCCCGTAATACCTGCTCCCAAAGAAAGTAAGAACAAAATACCGGCAATAAAAGGCGAATGCATCAAACCTCCGTTCACCCCTCGCAAAATTCCATAAGAAGAAAAAGTAAGCCACAAGATAAGAGCGACATAAACAGCTGCTACAACAATGGAAATCATAATGGCACGCCGCTCTTTGCGAGACAAAGGATGATAAGCCACCACTTTCACACTGCCTTCATACTTTCCTAACGTGGGAAGAAGCCATTTTTGAGTAATCCAATACACAATAGCTGTAATGACTACTGTTGAAGCACTCATAAAGAAGTAGTTACAAAGAGGTTCCGTGTTCCCCTGATAACCCGTTTGCGCCAGTGCCGCCTCTTGGGTGGTATGTGCCAATAACGGGTCCATCGTACTCAATACAATATTGGCACTATACCCGCACGCAACAGAGACATAAGCTGTAACAATCCCTGCAATCGGGTGAAGTCCCACCCACTGGAACAGCATAGCGGCAATAGGCAATAAAATAATATATCCACCATCCCCAATGGCATTCGACAACAAACCGAGCACAATCACCCACAAGATGATTTTCCTCTTTTCCTGCCGGTTCCCTACTCCCATGCGGATGCACGCATCAATAAAACCGGAATGTTGTGCTACTCCCAGTCCGAACATAGCGATAATCACCATGCCCAACGGAGCAAAGCCCGTGAAATTCTTAATAGCGTTCCGCAACCACCAACGGATCCCTTCCGGACTTAACAGACTTTGTACACGGATGTCTTCGCCTGTCTGCGGTAGTGTCACTTTCAACCCATAGATATCACATATCCATGAAAGAAAGACCACTGCCATTGTCAGCAGAAGGAACATCGTAGCGGGATGGGGCATACGCCATTTATTCTTCATTACTTTCCAGAGGTATTACTTGCCATTAATTACTCTTCATCAGGCTCCAGATTATCCAAATCGATAATACGCAATTCCAGTGCACGTACTGCCAATCGGGTAGCATTCACTCCCACCCGTTCTCCATTCGGGAAAAGGCGTCCGATAAGATCATTCTGTCGTTTCTCCAATGATTTTACGCCGAAAGGCATCCCTTTCAGATTGGCAATCATCTCCTTCGTATATCCTAAGGCCAAATGGCGGAGAAAACGTTCGTCATATTCATCAATGTCATAACTGATGACTGCTTCCTGACGCTTGGCATCGTTGGCTACAGATTTCTTGAAACGATCTACAATCTTTTCCAAAATCGGATAGTTGAATACCAGTTTCTTTCCGTCCATCACAGCCTGCACATCTGTTTTCGTCAGTAGTTCTCCCGTTTTGAGGATAATTCCGTCGGCACCGGCATTCAATACATCCACCCACAACTTTTCATTCAGAATCTCACCTGTGAAGATCAGTACCCGGACTCCTTTGTAGCGTTTGAATATATTCCGACAAATGTCAACACCAATGGTCGTAGAACCTCCCAGTCCTAAGTCCAACAATACCAAATCGGGGAGTTGCGCCTCCATCAACGGCCAGAACTCACTTTCCGTCATTGCCGTACCGATCACTTCCGCATTCGGTATTTCATGACGGAATATTTCTTCTGTCCCTTTCAACTCCAGTTTTACATCCTCTACGATAATAACTTTAAACTTCTGTTCTTCCATGTTTCTTATCTAATAACTTTTATGTGTTCTCCTTTTATCGGCGCGGAATGGTGAAATAAACCATAAATCCTCCGCCTTCAGCCGGCTCGGCATTGATACGACATCCTCTACGTCCCGCAAATTCGTCATGATCGCGGATAATCTGCTTGCATACCAGATATTCCGTTCCTCTCAACTCCCCTTTCTCACCGGAAGTCATACGTGCCAGATTCGGATAAAATAATTGGTTCAATTCTTCCACACTCTTTTCACGTCTCGTATCCGTAAAGAGAAAACGAATATATTCATTATCCTGACGTGCTTGCAGACGTATCACCCCATCTTCATGCACAGTCAATGCTTCATCAATCAAATTTTCCAATAGAAAACGCAACTGGCTCACGTCTCCTATCACCTTCGCTTCCATCGGTTTTATCTCCAGTTCTATCCTCTCCGAACGGTTCTTCATTGATTTCTTGAAGTATTTTCCGGCAGCGTCCAAAAGCTCCTGCACCGGAATCACAGTACGCCGGAAAGTGACTTCCTCCAATTGCCGGGAAGCACACGAGCTCAAAATCGTAAAGATTCCCTTATAATATTCAATCAATTCCGTCATGGTCTCCACCGCTTCACGCTCCTCCGTTTCCGAAAGCTTCTGCGTATTCAGCCGTCCTACAATCTGTTTGATTTTATTCGGATAATAGATCGTCTCATGTTTAATCGTCGACAAGCAGTTGTCAAGTACCATATTCTGTACATGCAACATACTGTCTTCCCAGGAAGCTCTGCGTGTTTCTTCATGCGCCGACTCAATATCCCGGTATTTAGTAGCCAGTTTCACCACTGCATTAAATACGACAATAGCCACATAGCGCGCTACCAGTTCAAAAAGGAGCCGGTCTGTTTCCTGTTCTGTTCCCTCCCTGCGTTCCAGATAAAGCACACCGACACATTGATGTTCACCTCCTGCTTCCACCATCAGCGGAATTGCCTGAAGATGCTGTTCAGAAAGATATTCTCCGGAACTAAAACACTGTTCTACCATCTCCGGCATTTCCTGCCCGGGGCGAGAAGCGTATTCCAGCCGATGTGTCGTTTCGTTATAAACGGCAATTCCCATCCGGTCAATTGTCAGTAGTTCATTCACCGAACCGAATGCTTCATCCACAATACGTTGCGGGATTTCTTTAAGCGTACTTTCCTCCCGTTGGAGTGCCTCTGCATTTTCTTGTTCCTGCGGTCTGACCAAAGATGCCGCAAATACCTTTTGATTAATCTCAAGTACCTGTTCGAGATTCAAACGATTCTGCAAACGTTTTCTCATATACAGGAAATAGTATCCGACCAAAGAAACAATCAGTAGAACAAAACATAAAATAATTCCTACTGTCTTATTCGTATTCGACCGTTCCAACTGTCGGCAATATGCTTCAAGAGTCTGATCTTCTCCTTGCAACTTATACAAATCCGTAAATGCCGAATTATTATAACTGTATGCATCCAACTGTTTCAAAGCCAAAAAAGCAACTGCCGCCTCATTCCTGATATCCAGAATCACATGATAATCCGAATCAAACAATTCATTCCACCAACTGATTTCGGCAGGCGTTCCTTCACCCACCAGCTTCATATACCGATGTGGACGATCCGGACGCGCATATTTCTCATAATGCTCGTTCAACAAGAGTATAGCAGAATCTATATATTGCAAAGCAAATTCATAATTTTCATCCACATTAGCAAAATAGGCGGCATTCGCATAATCCGACGCTGCATCCAGCAAATCCTCATAGGCAGAATCCGTAACCACCACTATCGAATCGCCCTCCTGCAACATAGGAGGAATCGGATCATGCAGACAAGAACTCACCCCAAACGGAAGCAACAAGCAAAGCAACAAGACTCCCATCGCTTTACGCACTCCCGAAGGCAAACGGAAATAGAAACGACTCCCTTTCCCCAATTCACTCTCTACATCAAAGACACATCCCCGGAACAATTCATTCGTTTTCTTATATTTCTCAATGATTCCCTTACAATTCATCAGTCCGAAACCACTGCCCTTATTCTCCTTCAGAACTTCCGGGTCGGCTGCATTCTTCATTCCGATGACACGGGAATCATATACTTTCTCACCGATGATACGAGCCACATCTTCTTCGGAAATCCCCCCTCCGTTGTCTTCTACGGAAATCTCGACATACGCATCCGTAGTACGGGCATACACTTTGATTGTTCCTCCTTCCGGAGTATATTTTCGGGCGTTTTCCGCCAACGTGTTAATCATAAACAAAGTCAATGCCCGGTCAGCCTTCACCATAACCGTAGTCGGTTCTATTTCCAACTTCTGATTTTTCATTTCAAAAGCACGTCTCCCTTTGCCTAACAGTTCAAAGAGCTCATTGAGATCGAACGTTTCAATATTCAAGCTAAGCGTCCCCTGCTTCATCTTAATCCAAAGAGCCAAAATATCATTGTATTCATTAATTGTAGTTACGAGCTCGTCAATGTATTGATACTTCTCTTTCTTTATCTTTTCATGATCGATATATCCTCGTTCCGTCAACTTATGCACTTCATTCAAGATACGGTCGATATAAGGATTTATCCCATTCACAATGGCCAGACAAGCCTTCTTAATCAGATTTTGGCGTTTATTTCCCGCGATATGTTGTTCGTAAACATATCGTTGCTTTTCCAATTGCATCCGCTCGTCACTCAACGCTTCTACCATCTGCTCATTGTCCGCAGCCCAAACGATATACGGTTCGAGCACGTGCACCAAAGCTTTTTCATCACGGTTCAACCGATGCAAAGGAACCAGTGCCGCTTTTCCTTCCTCCGGAATTTCCAGTTGAAGACGCCCTTTTCCGAACAGTTGGTCGATGCCTTGTTGAATTAACGGAACATTCATTGGTATAGAAGAAGTGATGTCCCGGCAAAGAGCCAGTATCCGCTGCAGACGTTCCACATCTACTTGATTCCTTATTTTAGATCGCTTATTGAAGAACCACCAAAGAATAACCACCAGTACAAGTCCGGCAATAACCAAAGAAAGTACAAGCGTCATTTGTCGTGAATCGGATTCCAACGAAAGATAACGACTCTCCAACTCTTTATCCTGACGGGTATAATTCAGAATATCCAGATATATATTTCGGTTGTAATCAGAAGCATACTTCATTCCAAGCCCGGCATACGATACACTCAATTGTTCCCGAATCCTCGAAATCCATTCGGGCACCGTCCTTACGTCTTCCTCCATAATCCACGGTACTCCAGTATATGTCGTATCTCCTTCCGCATAAATACGCAGCTTGTCCAACGTATCCACTGCATGATGATAATAAAGCATATGGTGTTGGTTCACACAATCTAACGCTTTTGTAAGCGTATCTAATGCTTCCGAATAACGTCCGTGCTCATTCATATACTTACCGATAGACACATACGCACCGGCAATCTGATACAAATCATTATACTCCCGGAACTTTTCAAGCGCAAGCTGTGCCATTCGCAAAGGCAAAAGCGAATCTACAGGAAAACCAAACTGATCCAGCGCGTATCCCCTCCTTGTTCGAAAGAGTTCGAAGTTGTTGGGAGAAACCATCAGATTAGCCAGCCCTTGCAGACCATTTCCTTCGAAATAAGGATGATTAGTCTGAACCGCAGTCCTCCAGGTTATATATAGTTGGTCGAACTCACGCATTTTCCTATCCTCCGGCTTGGTGGCTTCCACCAATGAAGCCGATCCTTTGATATAATGATAATAAAGCAACTGATTCGTATCTGCCAATACTTCATCTTCCGGGATCTGATTGAGAGATGCGATGGCTTCCTGCCTTTGCTGAAGATAATAGTAATAAATAGAAGAAACAATGAAAAATTCGGTGAAAGCATAATCCAGTCGAAGTGCCTCGTGGCGGTCAGCAAACAAATCACTCTCTTCCCGAATACGTTTCATACGCCGGAGCGCACTGTTACGATAATCATAAAATTCTTTGTTCATAGCTGTCCGCTGACAAATCTTCATCAGTCCGATATCAGCAATCAACAGTTCAAGCTCATTTTTAGTCAGTTTATATACTTCCTTATGTAACGCTTCCGCCCGGTCAAAATCCATCGCCATAAAAGCACAGAATCCGAGATTATTGGATGCTTCCGCTTTCCCCGACTTATAAAAATTTACCTGTTGATAAGCTTCATTGGCATACTTATAAGAAGAATCCAGGCTTCGATAACGATAAGTATACGCTTTCCCGTTTAAAGAATCAATCAGGCGCACCTCTTTGGTCGGCACCATATCAGTGCACGAAAAAAAAGAGGTAAACAACACTATACCTATTATATATAAAGGAAAACGTAAACTCATTTTTGACTATTAACTGTTTTCAGAAAGCAAATCTACAAATATTTCCGATAAGTTGGAGAGAAAAATATTTTTTATACAATAAGTCCTTCTAAATAATAAGAGAAATTCCTACCTTTGCAGGCAAATTAACAAATAGGTAACATCTATTACAAAATGAGCGAAAAAGCACCCTTTATGGTATTCTCGGGAACGAACTCGAGATATCTTGCAGAAAAAATCTGCGCGAGCCTGGATTGTCCTCTGGGAAATATGAACATTACCCATTTTGCCGATGGCGAATTTGCGGTTTCATACGAGGAGTCAATTCGTGGCGCACATGTATTCCTGGTTCAATCCACTTTCCCTAACTCAGACAACTTAATGGAACTTCTCCTGATGATTGATGCTGCTAAACGTGCATCAGCAAAGAGTGTTGTGGCTGTAATCCCCTATTTCGGATGGGCTCGTCAGGATAGAAAAGACAAACCTCGTGTATCTATCGGGGCTAAGTTGGTAGCTGATCTGCTGTCTGTTGCAGGTATCGACCGACTGATTACGATGGATTTGCATGCTGACCAGATCCAGGGATTCTTCAATATCCCGGTAGATCACTTGTACGCATCAGCTGTATTCCTCCCTTACATCCAGTCATTGCAATTGGAAAATCTGGTTATTGCTACACCGGACGTAGGAGGTTCAAAGCGTGCCAGCACTTTCTCCAAATACCTTGGCGTACCATTGGTACTCTGCAACAAATCACGTGAAAAAGCCAATGAAGTAGCATCTATGCAAATCATCGGTGACGTGGAAGGTAAAAACGTTGTCTTGATTGATGATATCGTAGACACAGCAGGAACAATCACTAAAGCAGCCAACATCATGTTGGAAGCCGGTGCCCAATCTGTACGCGCTATCGCCAGTCATTGCGTAATGTCTGATCCGGCTTCTTTCCGTGTGCAAGAGTCTGCCCTGACAGAAATGGTATTTACTGACAGTATCCCTTACGCTAAGAAATGCCCGAAAGTGAAACAGTTGAGCATTGCTGATATGTTTGCTGAAACAATCAAACGAGTGATGAATAACGAATCTATCAGTTCACAATATATCATTTGATTTATGATTTATGAATAAGAGAGCCAGCTAAACTTAAAATTAGCTGGCTCTCTTATTTATCTCAACACACTGAATTTGAATGGGTAATAGTAAGCAACTAAATCATAATTCATAAATCATAAATCTATTGGAGTCTTCCGAATTTATAGGTTCCTTTTTTAATCACTTTTCCATCTTTATCCGTTTCTACAAAAGGACCATCCTTCTTTCCTTGTTTGAAAAAGCCATCGAAGCGATTACCGTCTTTGTCGATTTGTACGCCTTGCCCCTCTTCCAATCCATCAACAAACCCACCTTTATATTGCATACCAGCAACAGTTTTCAGAGTACCCTGTCCATTGGGACGGTTATCTTTCCAGTCACCGTCATAAACATCGCCATTGCTCCATTTATAAACTCCCTTGCCGTCACGCTTATTGTTTTTCCAGCTTCCTTCATACACAGCACCATTCGCCCAGGTAAAAGTACCTTTTCCGTCTTGCATGCCGTTCTTGAAATTACCTACATATTTATCACCGTTAGCATGGTAATAAACTCCTGGACCGGTTCGCTCACCTAAGAGATACGAGCCCTCATAACGGTCGCCCGTGTGAAAGTAATAAGTACCTTTTCCATGTTGAATATCATCCGCCCAGTCACCATCATATTTATCTCCATTGGTATATTCAAAGACCCCTTTTCCGTGACGAACATCATCTTTCCAGTCTCCATCGTATTTACAGCCGTCATCCCAGTTCATGATACCTTTACCGTTCTTCTTATCATTTTTCCAGTGACCGGTATATTTGGCACCGTTTGCCCAAGTATATGTACCTTCGCCTTCACGCTTATCATTTACCCAATGACCTACATACAAATCACCGTTATGATAATACATAGTTCCTTCACCATGCTGATAATCCTGATACCACATACCGTCGTAACGGTTATTATTCATAAAATAATAGATACCTTTTCCGTGCTGCTGGTCCTGGAACCACTGTCCTTCATACTTTTCTCCGTCGGGGAACATATAAATTCCATATCCTTCACGTTTCCCTTTCACATATTCACCTTCAAAGACATCACCGTTTTTAAAAACCGTTTTTCCTTTTCCGTTCGGTTTTCGGCCTTTCATTTCTCCCGTATAGACACTGCCATCCTTAAAAGTATAGTTGCCAATCTTTATTTCAGTGGAGAATGTATCTTTAATTTTTCCGAAAAATCCGCCTTTCTTTCCTTCATTTTCTTGTGCCATTACTCCCTCTTGTGCGAGGAGAGCCAATAAAAGTGTAGTATATAGATATTTCCTCATTGGTTTTAGTCGTTACTCATTTTAGAATTACAATTTGGACAAAGATACAATTTCTATCCCAAACAGCCCACTTTCGGAAAGCAATTTATGACAACTTTTTACCTGCAATGACCTCTTTTAATGTCTCTTTGCACAAATAGCGCTGTGCCAAATCTTGTATTTCCGCAGGAGTAACCTCGTTTACAGCCAGCAGAGAACGTGAAAAGTAGTCATCATCCAGACCGGAAGTAGCAATAAAGATCCATGCATCCGAAAGTGAGAAAGGAGACTCATAACTACGGCACATTTCGCCCAACATATAGTTGCGTACGATAGTCAATTCTTCCATCGACACAGGTTCCTGATGCAGACGGTCAATTTCATGATATACTTCCTGTATCAACGGTTCCACATATTCATTATCCGTTTCTGTCGAGATAGCCAGCAATCCGCTATCCGGATAAAACATGATTCCTGCTGAAATGCCATAAGTATACCCCTTTTCTTCACGGATATTAGACATCAGACGACTGCCGAAATAGCCTCCGAATAAAGTCATCAATACCCGGAGTTTCAGATAATCAGGATGGTTACGAGTGATGGTTGTATATCCCATCTTTACAGCACTCTGCATAGCATCCTCACGTTCTATAAAAATCCTCTTTTCGGGAACGGCAGTAAAAGGAAAACTTAATTTCGATGCCGGCTGTTGATGTTTACCAAAAGAAGTGCCGAATGTATCCGTCACTCGGCTGATAATATCCTCCGTCACCTTGCCGGATAAGAAAATAGAGCAATTGCCCGAATGGTAATACCGTTCATAAAATTCACGAAGCACTTCCGGAGTGATGGCATGATAATCTTCCTCCACCACTATTTTACCACATGGATGCTGTTCGCCATAAAGCGACTTCAACAGACTGCGATGTGCCAGGAAATCAACTTTGGAAGTATTGACCAGATATTGTTGGATATTGGTATCAAGGATAGTATGCAATTCTTTTTCCGGAAAAAGTGGTTCTTTAATCATGGATTCTACCACTTCCAATGTTTTCGCCAAATACTTATTCAACGAATAAACAGTGATGTATGCATACTCCGACGAGCTGGACAGTTCGAGCCACGAACCGTAGTAATCCAGTTTCTCGGCAATGGTAGCAGCCGTATATTTTGTAGTACCTTCGCGCAACATCCGGTTTGTAAACAAGGCTTGCAGTTTCTGCGACTGCTGCCAACGGGCTCCAGCGAAAAGCACATCTATGCGTACTACTTCCTGTTCACCCGCATTAATAACAGTCAATGGAATACCATTTGGCAATGTCATTCGGACGGGAGGAAGTATACGAAAATTTTTCAGGGTTTGTATTTCAGGTTGTATTTTACGATCCATACGATTAGATTCTATTCTTCAAAAACTCTTCTGCCCGTTCCAAATCTTGCGGGGTATCGATTCCGATAGTTTCTACTTCACTAATGCCTACCTTTATCTTATATCCGTTCTCCAGCCAACGGAGCTGCTCCAAAGATTCAGCCAGTTCCAGAGAAGACTGCGGAAGCATGGTTATCTCTTTCAGCACATCTGTACGATAGGCATACAGTCCGATATGCTTGTAGTAGGTATGTCCCTTCAGCCAGTCCTGTTTCTCGGCATTACGTTGATAAGGAATAATGGAACGGCTAAAATAAAGCGCGTTCCAGTTCGTATTGACTACCACTTTCGGTGAATTTACGTTTTCCAGTACAGCAAACGGTTCATCTGCAGTAAAAGGTTTCACCAGCGTGGCAATCTGCGTAGTTACATCTTCGAAACAAGCCTTTACCGCATCCAATTGTGAAGGCTGAATAAAAGGTTCATCTCCTTGTATATTAACCACGACATTAAAGTCACCTCCAATCTTTGTACAAGCTTCATAACAGCGATCCGTACCGCTTTTGTGATGAACAGAAGTCATCACAACCTTACCTCCGAACGCCTTGACAGCAGCTTCAATACGCTCATCGTCCGTGGCTACATAAGCATCATCCAAAACGCCAGCCACTTGCTCATACACACGTTGTATAACAGTTTTTCCACCCAACATAGCCAACGGTTTTGCAGGAAAACGAGTGGATGCATAGCGGGCAGGTATAATTCCAAGAAATTTCATCTACTTAATAAATAATGAAGAATGGAAAGCTGATAATGACTGTTGTATATATCCCCTTTGCCAATCCTCCGGTTTTACTATTTTGTTATCATATAAAAGCATGTCAATGTCCAGACAAACTTTCTCCTCTTTTTTATCTTCCGGACGACGTCCGGACCTTTGTTCTATATCTTTCAGCATTTTCCTCACTACCTCTTCATCCTTATCGGAAAAGAACATAACCACTTGGTTGGAAAACAAGGCCGGATTCTTAAAAAATAAAGGTTCAGTTTCCAATTCGGGCGCAAAACATATAAAAGAGAACGATTCAGTCAGTTCCTGTCTGGCAAAAGTCAAATTCTCTTTCCTGTTGTAATTACTCCCTATGCAAACAATATACCTATGCATTAAAAAATAAGTATTTAAGTATTAGGTATTAAGTATTAAACATTAGATATTAGAGATATTACACCTACAGTTCAGTGCCCCAAACGCCACGGGTTAATACTTAATACTTTATACTTAATACTTATTTCAGACTTAGTTAAAAAGATCGTCCAATCCTCCCTCTTCTATCACCTCTCCGTCCGGAGTTTCCGAACCGGCACACGGATCAAATCCTTCAGGAAGTTTGAATTTCTCCTGCTGGTCATATCCCAAAGTCGGATCATCATACACTTTCTTCATATACAATGCCCAAATAGGCAAAGCAGCGGCAGCTCCCTGTCCATAGGTCATTTTACCGAAGTGGATGTCACGTTCGTCACCACCTACCCAACAACCGGATACCAGCGAAGGAGTGAATCCCATAAACCAGGCATCAGAGTTATCATTGGTTGTACCTGTTTTCCCACCCATATCGGCGGTAATTCCATAACGACGAACACGCCCACCTGTTCCTTCATTAATAACAGCGCGCAGCATAACCAGCATTTTATATGCACTTGAAATACTTATCACCTCCTCCATTTGCGGTGCAAAGGTAGAAAGCACATTACCGTCACTATCTTCAATGCGTGTAACAAACAATGGAGCCACACGAATTCCTTTATTGGCAAAAGCTGTATATGCACTTACCATCTCACCGACAGAAATTTCACAAGGTCCCAGACAAAGCGAAACCACCGGGTCGATTGCTTTATTACGAACCCCAAAACTATGGATCAAACGTACAAGATTATACGGATTCAATTTGCCCATCAGATAAGCAGAAATCCAGTTATCAGAATTAGCCAATCCCCACTTTAGAGTCACCATTTCCCCATAACGTTTATTATTTGCATTACGAGGCGTCCAAGGAGTTCCGTTCTCATCAATCAACGTTTGCTCTACGTGGCGTGTCTGGTCGCAAGGAGAAAATCCATTTTCCATTGCTAATGTATACAAATACGGTTTGATAGTAGATCCCACCTGACGACGTCCCACCATTGCCATATCATACTGGAAATATACATAATTCGGTCCGCCTACATAAGCCTTCACATGCCCTCTTACCGGATCCATCGACATGAATCCTGTTCGCAGGAAAGATTTGTAGTAACGGATGGAATCCATCGGTGTCATAATTGTATCTTTATCTCCCTTCCAGGAAAAGACAGTCATTTCTTCCGGGGTATCGAACGCTTTACGAATCTGCTGTTCCGAAGCTCCCGCCTCTTTCATAAGACGATAACGATCCGTCTGCTTCATAGCTTTTGTCAGCAACTCCTCCACTCGTTTTTCCGGCAGTGATCTTGCGTATGGAGCATTTTTGCTTCCCTCTTTTTCTTTGAAAAACACAGGTTGCAAATAATCACCTAAATGCTCTTTTACTGCATCCTCTGCATATTGCTGCATACGCGAATTGATCGTCGTATAAATCTTCAATCCATCTGTATAGATGTTATAATTCGTACCGTCTTTCTTTTTATTTTTTGCACACCAACCATACAACGGGTTAGTTTCCCACGCGATAGAATCTTCGTAGAATTTCTGCATTTGCCAACCACGATAATCACTTTTTACCGGTTTCGGTGCTGTCATCACACCACGGAGATATTCGCGGAAATAAGTAGCCAATCCCTCTTTGTGGTCAACGCGGTTATATTTTAGTTTCAACGGAAGAGCCTGCAAAGAATCACATTCTGCATCTGTGATATAACCAGCTTTACGCATCTGCTCAAGCACTACATTACGACGGCCACGGGAACGTTCGTTGAAACGGACCGGATTGTAAAGCGACGGATTCTTACACATACCAACCAGCGTAGCCGCTTCTTCAATCTTCAAATCCTTCGGTTCGCATGCGAAGTATGTATGTGCAGCAGTTTTAATACCAACCGCATTATTCAGGAAATCAAACTTATTGAGATACATACTCAATATTTCCTCTTTGGTGTAGTAACGCTCAAGCTTCACCGCAATCACCCATTCAATCGGTTTCTGGAAAAGACGTTGCAGTGTATTTCTCGCCACTTTTTCCGTAAACAACTGTTTGGCAAGCTGTTGCGACAAAGTACTACCTCCACCTGCATTTTTCTGAAACATCAAACCACGTTTCACAAACGCACGGAACAATGCTTTGGCATCAATTCCAGAATGTTTAACAAAACGGACATCTTCCGTCGCAATAAGAGCATTGATAATACTGGGAGACAAATCCTTGTAAGCTGTATACACCCGGTTTTCCTTACTATAAGACCACGTACCAAGCACTTTTTCATCTTCAGAAAAAATCTCCGTTGCAAATTTATAGCTCGGATTCTCAAGTTCCTCCACAGGAGGCATATAGCCAATCCACCCCTTTGAGATAGAGACAAAGATGACAACAATAGCCAACACAATGACTGCCAGAAATATCCAAAGAGCCTTTATTATTTTTCGAATCATGTTTTTTCTTGCTTAAAATGACGCATTAAATTAAGGTGCAAAGGTAGATAAAATCCGCTATTCAGCCAACGAGTTTGATTATAATTTCTATTTTGTTAAAATATGGAGCGGCACTCATAACAAATAGCACGAAACAAAACAAAAAAGAGCATTTTTCAAGAAAGTAATCCTCTATTATATCTAAAACACAAACAGGCGGGATTTTTCCCGCCTGTTATTCATTCATAAATATACCTATTTATAAGATAATCAATTACAAGTTTGCTGCCTGTACACCGACCACTCCGGCAATTGCACCAGCAACAGCAATAATCACTTTCAAAATAATACTCCACGTTTTTTTCATAGACATTTTTCTTTTTTTATTAAACACTAAATAAACACCCTAACCATCAATCGTTAATTGACAATTCATTATGCGGCAGGATCCGGTGCTTCTCCGCTACCGCCACCTTCATTTCCTCCGCCTTCTTCTCCGCCATCATCCGGTTTTTCAGGATCATTAGGAGAAATTGTCATATTAAGCTTCTTCAGATATTCATCCAAGCTAATCAAATCCAACTTCTCATCTGCACGGGTGGCAGTCTTTGTAACGCGCAGCTCTTTATTCGCCTGAAAAAAGATACGAACGCTCTCTACACTTTTTGCATTAATATCCTTCGCCAGTTCGGCACCTTTCGAACGGGCAGTCAACATAAAGACGCCCAGACCTTCAATATTCACAGACTTACCTTCCAACAACTGTTCCTTCATCTTTTCCACAAAATTCTGGATCACACTCTTGATATCACCAACAGACAGCGAAGAACGATCCTGCATTTTCTGTGCAATATATTTCAGGTTGACAGACTGACCTAAAGTGATCAGATGCGGATAATATCTCTTGGGAGAATTGGGAACACGCGGATCTGTTGGGCGCGTAATGACTTTGTAAATTACACTCATACTACGTTTTTTTAAAGATTTAAATTCAAATTATTTATTCACGTTTTGTTGATCAACACTGCAAAGGTGAAGCTTTTATTCCGGATAGAAAAGAAAAAAGCCCCTTGCGGAGCTCTTTATATTTAGACACTATAATAAATCATTATTAATCAATACTTTATTCCCATACCCCACAAACCTTTAAATGTCTTAGAAACCAACAAAACAGTTCCTCCATGTTAGTACAAAAAAAATATCAACGATCTTCACAGACAGTTGATATTATAGAAATCACATCGGATTTACACCGACATGAGGGCGTTGATCAGGAATACACCGCTGTATATTTCCTGACCACAAAATGTAGGGTTCTTCATGTGTGTAGCATAAAGTTAGGGACCTACATGTTTCATCTCACTTTTATGTAAAGTATTATAAACCACTCTATGACATTATTAATTTTAAAATATCTTGGTTATCAATGGATTTATTCTTCCTTACCAGATTGTTCTCCATATCCATAACCATAGCCGTATCGTTTACCATAACCATAATACTTGCCATATTTACCATAGCCGTAATAATAACCGTACTTTCTTTTCTTCAAATCCAAACCATTTATTACTGTACATAGGTTAGGCAACTTATTTCCATCAATAAGTTCATTAATCAAAGTATACTCATTTTTACGGGTATAATCCGCACGACATACATAAACAGATAAATCAGCCACACGTCCTATTAATAAGGTATCAGTTACCATACCGACAGGAGCGGTATCGAGAATCACATATTCAAAATTCTTTTTGAGAGTCTCAATCGCTTTATCCAATCCATCACGTGCTAACAATTCTGTCGGGTTAGGAGGAACTGTTCCACCAGGAAGAATATAGAGATTCTTACTGACATCAGAGAGCTGTACCAAATCCATCAAATTCTTTTCCGGATTAGCCAAATATTGAGTTATACCTTGTTCTCTTTTTGATATATTGAATACCTTATTCAAACCTGGCTTGCGGATATCAAGACCAACTATTACTACTTTCTTCCCTAATAAAGAAAGACTGATAGCAAGATTACCAGAGATAAAAGATTTACCTTCACCACTGACTGTGGAAGTAACTAAAATCACCTTCTTTCCATTTCCAAGCATAAACTGAAGATTCGTTCGGACATTGCGGAAGGTTTCACTCATCAGGTTGTTTTGATTCTCAAATACAGCAATAGCTCCCTGCTTTTCATCTGTCAACGGGATATCACCGACAATAGGTGCACTAGTAAGTTTTTCTACATCTGCACGACCTTCAATCTTAAATTTGGTTAATTCAAGCAAATATATAACCCCTACCGGAATTCCGACTCCTAGTATCAAAGCGATCAAATAAGTAATTTTACTTCTAGGAGCCACAGGAGCATCATCTGCTATAGCTTCATCTATAATCTTCGCATTATTGGCTGTAGCAGCCAGAGTTATAGCATTTTCCTCACGTTTCTGAAGAAGCATCAAATAGAGTCCGGCCTTAATTTCCTGCTGACGCGCAATACTCACAAATTCGCGCTCCTGCCCAGGTGCCTCACTAATGCGACGGGAATAACGGCTCGCTTCACGATCCAGATCTGCCTTTGTGATAAACAATCCACGCAACACCCTGTCTAAAGAAACTTGCACATTCTCTTTCATTGCACTAATGCTGGTATCCAGGTTTATAATGGTAGGATTATTCTCTGTTGACGTACGCAGCAAACGTTTTCTCTCAACAAGCACATCATTATAACGATTAATGGCAGCCGCAAGATTCAAATCCTGCAATCCGATATTACTGGGCAGAACCTCATAACCTTCATTCTGCATATATTTCTGAAGATCCTGCAGCAAATTAATCTGGGTTTGATTCTCTACACGCTTCTTTTCATATTCAGCACTACCAGTTAAAGCGATCTGAGCATCACTGGTCAAATCCGTAATACCTGCCCCACGTTTAAAACTCTCCAAATCCTTTTCCGTGCTACCGAGTTCTTTTGAAATAATTCCAATACGTTCATTGATAAATTCTGCAGTTTTCTGTGCCACTTCATTCTTATCATTATTCGTATTGATATTATACATCTCCAATAATTTATTGATAAAATCTTTGCCTCGCTGCACATTTGAGTTTTTCAATGATATGACAGCTACAGAAGTAGTTTTGGAAGTGGGTTCGATAGTCATATTCTTGCAACACCATTTCGCTACCGTCAAAGGCTTATTAATTGTTGCTGTAATATTACGTGTAGTCTTTTCCAAATTTGTAGTTTCTTCCGATGTTCTTTTAGAAGATAATACCGAGTCCGGCGTCAGGAAAAAAGCCAATGTCCCTTTATCGGTAGGAAAAACCGCCGGCAATTTCTCAAAATGTTTCTGATATTCATCATCGTCAATCTTCACAGTCACATCCATACTTCCCTGTGGTTGTAATGCCATCTTCACTATCATCGGCTCCTCCAACAAATCAGCCTCCTGCGGAGTCAGACTCACTTGTACAGGTGAAGTCTTATACATGTTCCTGGAAGGAAACTCATCCTCATCTGTATAAGAAATATAGAGTCCCAAATCTTCAACCACCTCTTTGACGATAGTCTTTGAACGGAGAACTTCAATCTCGTTATCAATATTCTGCGAAGAAGAGATCATACCATCCAATCCCAGACTCTCCAACCCGGAAAGCATTCCGGCACTCCCCCCTTTCTTATCATCCTTTATTAAAACCGTAGCGGAAATATTATATACGGGAGTGGATACATACAAATAGACCCATGCCGCAATCAAACACGCCACAACCGCCCCCACAAACCAAGGCCAGTGGATCAAATATTTAAACAATAGTTCCTTAACGTCTATATTTTCTTCCTTAGATTCTTGTGCTTCGTTGAAATCTGTTTCTTTCATTACAAATCATTATTTTAAAATATTTACTAATAGACTGACGATGGATACCAAGATAGAGGTGGCAGAGAACCAAAGACTGGTACTGTTACCTACATCTGAATTTCGAGCCTTTGCTTTATTGGGAGTTACATAAACAATATCATTCTGTTGCAACCAATAGTAAGGTGAAAGAATGGTTTCGGCCTTGTTCAAATCCAAAGTTACAATTTGCTGTTTGCCGTTTGCATCTTCACGAATCAACTTTACATTATCACGAAGACCGTATACTGTCATATCACCTGCCATGGCCAATGCCTCCAACAAATTTACCTTCTCATTGGAAATAGTAAAAGTTCCGGGACGGGTAACCTCACCGATAACAGATATCTTATAATTTACCATACGCACCGTTACAATGGGAGTTTCCTTCATGTAAGGCTTCAATTTATCTATAATCAGCTGTTCTGCTTCCCTTTTCGTTAAGCCTCCTAACTTCAATTCTCCTAACACCGGAAAATTTATGTTTCCTTCATTATCTACCAAATAAGGCTGTAATACAGGTTGAGTAGTCACATAAGACGAAGTACTCACCGCTATTCCGGCATTGCTGGCAACTGTCAGATTAAAAGGTATCGCAAGTTCAGGATTAGTACACGATACCACAATAGTCAACAAATCCTTGGGCATGATCTTGGCATCATACAATTTTTCCTGTTGTTCTACTTCGTTCACAACTTCCACATTCTGGAAATAGGGAACCTTTTTATAAGACTGACAGGCAGCCAATAGGAATGGCAACAATAATAGCCACAAATTTCTCTTTTTTAGTCTTCTCATCATAATTCTTAAATTCATAATTAAACGCCCTTTAATTCCTAAGTTTTATTTTTTAATATGCTTCTTTTTCTCCATGTATGGCATTATACACCGTCTTATACATAATATATAAGTCCAATAAAAAAGTCCAATGCTCTATATACCAGATATCACGTTGCACACGTCCCTCCATCTGCCAGAGCTCTTTCGTCTCACCACGAAAGCCCGTCACCTGAGCCCAACCAGTTATTCCAGGTTTAACGAAGTGACGAACCATAAACTTGTTTATCAGATTAGAATATTCCTCCGTATGCTTTAACATGTGAGGACGGGGACCTACAATAGACATATCCCCTTTCAATACATTGATAAATTGAGGCAATTCGTCCACACTCGTCTTTCTCATTATCTCTCCGATACGTGTTTTACGAGGATCATTTTCCGTAGCCTGAAGAGTATCACATTGCGCATTAACCTTCATTGAACGAAACTTGTAACACCAGAATTCACGACCATCCTCACCACTGCGTTTTTGTTTGAAAAAAACAGGACCGGGAGAACTTAACTTGATCGCAATTCCGAAGAATATATAGACGAACGGAAAAACCGTAATAAGAAATAACCCTGAACAAACAACATCAAAAGCACGCTTGATAATACGGTTCTCCAGTGATTCCAATGGCTCACAACGAATGGAAAGTACAGGAACATTCCCCAATAATTCAAAATGCATTCTACGCTTCAAATAATTACGGACATTAGGAACACTAAAAAAACGAACCAAATGGTTTTCACAGTAATTAATGATAGCAACAATCTCCGCACTGCGTACAGAAGGAAGGCTACAATAAAGCTGATTGATCTCTCCCGCATGTTTTTCTAAAAAAAGACTTACTTCATTGGGTTGTCCCAAGTATGGAACATCCTGCGGATATCGGTCCGAAGGAAAATCCTCGAAATAACCCAGTACACGATAACCGGACGTAGGATCATCCGTCATCGCATGATAAAGTTCCTGCATATTCTCATGGCTCCCAACTAATACTACCTTGCGAACATTTCCTCCCTTTTTTCGATAAAGCTCCAAAAAGTGACGGGAAATTAAACGATAGCTGACAATAACAATTATTAAAGCAACATAAAACAGTCCGAAATATCGGGAATGAGAAAAATGAAAATGAAAAACAAGCAATGTACAAACCGAAAAAAAGACAAAAGGAACCATGTTACGTAAGACACGGATCATGATCTGTTCAGGACGCACCACAGGACGATGAAGAATAACACCTGAATGCATGTTACAAAGTAAATAGCATAGAGTGATGAGAGTCATACCCTGAAAGATAGAACCGCAATGGATACACCAGAAACGGGTACCCAGAAACAAATTAAATCCCCATAAAAGCAGGTTCAGCAAAATAAGATCCCCCAAAAGGACCAAAGACTTTAGGACTTTGTTAAAACGTTGAACTTCCTGCATAACAACAAACTTAAATATATAAAAATTAAAACATATTTTTGTATACAGAAACAACCTGTTCTGCTATTCTATCCCAGTTATATTCATCCATTAAATAATGGACAGGACAAAAATCCTGCACTAAATTCTTTTGTAGTTTTTCTTGTAGTTGCTTCTCATTCCCCGTCTGAAAATAGCAATCAAAAGCTAGCCCTACTTCCAGGTTTGCAGGGATATCACTCACAATCACAGGAAGATCATAGCTCATCGCCTCTAATAAAGCAATAGGTAAACCCTCATGAGAAGACGGCAACACAAAACAACGGGCATGAGTTAGCAGTTCATGCAACTTAGCACCTTTAATAAAACCAGTCAGAATTACCCCATTCTCTTTTGCCAAAGACTTCAGTTTCTTTGAATAATCATCCTCAAAATCTGTATCACCTGCAAGCACCAGTTTATAGCTCTGTTGTTTCAGAGCTGCAAAAGCACGAATCAACTGATGAAAGTTCTTTTCTGGAACAAAACGTCCCATGGCAAAAACATACTTCTGCGGTTCTATCCCCAGTTCCGCCAAATAATCTGTATCCTTCACCTTGTCCGATGTCGGCACTCCATTGTATATCAGATGACAATTCTTTCGGTTATACTTACGTACTAAAATATCATTGATAACCTCCGAAATAACGATTACCTCATTGGCAAACATACATCCCATGCGTTCACCCGTTTTCAACATAAATTTGGCAGCCTTCCCCCATTTGTCCCGGTCATAGTCTGGACCATGATGTGTGAATACAACTTTCATACCCAGCAAACGTGCCAAAGGAGTCAATAACGCTGGACCGATAGCATGAATATGTACAATATCCGCATGTAGACTTTTAGCTTTCATAATTGCTTTAAATGTATGGATGATAGCTTCGAATGACTTCTTTTTGGGAGTCTCTATATCTACTAGCTCCACACCTTTATATCTTGTAAGCGAATCATGAACGTAACTTTTACGGCGAATAATAGTTATATCAATGCCTTTTTGTGCAATACGAGGAAAAAGTTCCTCACAGTGTGTTTCGACACCACCAAGAATATTAGGGATTCCACGAGTACCGGTTACTACGATTTTCATTTATAATTCTTTTTGCAGATTACAAACCAAAAAGTATTCTTGTTATCTTATATTTTTTTAAGACCCATCGATGAAGTATCATCGGAATTATTACTCCCATCAGTACAACAGTAATAGATTCGAATACAAACACATACCATAAACCACTATTAAAAGGAATCCTATGAAGCATGGCTTTGGTGATTCCTTCAAAGGTCGTATGAAAAAGATAGATGATATAAGAAGATGCTGACACCAACATCAACCAACTATTCTTATTCACCTCACCCCATCTTTTACTAATACTTTTTGAAGCTTCAATGATAAACCATATTCCAATGAAAGGAAGTACAATGTTTATATTTTCATCCATGTTCAGAAAGTATATAACTTCCATTGATATAAAAAGCAGTACAGCACACACCAACTTACTCCATTTAAAATTTACGATAAAGTAATATAACCACCGATTTTCAAAAGCAAATATACCGAACATGAAGTACACCAACATTCCTCTAAATTGCTCCAAACAAAATAGCGATGTTACCTCTAAAGGAATGAAATGTAATAAAACACTCACTAAGAAGAGTACATCACGGCTCGTCTTTGTTTTGAAGAAAGGAAGAATAACAAACATCCACCACAAAGCCCAAATAAACCAAAGGAAATAGCCTGCTACCGGCAAATACAATATTTCAAAAAAAGATAAAAGGGTTACAGGGTGCTCTACAAGCATAAAATCTTGTGTAAGTAGTTTTATGGTGATTACTATTACTGACGTTGTGAAATAAGGTATCATCAGTCTCTTCACTTTCTTCATTAAAAAAGAACCATAACTTATATCTTTTTTAGTAGCAATGTAGACATATCCACTGACAAACATAAAAAGTGGCATGTGAAATGTATAAATCACCTTATTGAGCATCACATACCACATTGGCGAATTATCAGGCATATAATGTCCGACAACAACCAATATAATACAGATTGCTTTCGCTATATCAAGAAATATTATTCTATTCATTTTTTTAGAACTTATTTCTTAAATCCCCCTGACAAGGATCTTGTCCCACATTATACCAACATTTGTCCAGACACGCAGGCTTACCTTGTATACTCAAGAATTTATTCTTCAATGCCCATTTCAACGGATGCTTAATATATTTATGCATCACCGGAGAAGCAGTACCCACCATCCAGCAGTTTTTCGGACATTTACGTACCATATCACGCACCTGCTGTGCTTGTTCACTTTCCCAAATAGTCATAAAGTTCGGAGTCTCACGGATATTACCCATTTTCTTCATCCAGTATTTTTCTTCCAAACCATTACATGGATACACATCGCCATAAGGCTCAATAAAAAAATTGGCAGAACCGGCTTCGCAAGGCAGCATACGGCGACCTCCTTCTATATAATTGATTAGTCCCATATTGAAGAAAGCACGGAACCAGCTTTTCGGATGATTCTCTTTCAATTGCCATTCTATCAGCTGTTCAAAATTTTTACAAACTTCGTCTTTATTCGTTATCACATTATCATCTTTATGAAAATAATACGAATTATGAAAAGCGGCTGTAGCAAACTCCATTCCCAATGACTTACTCAATTGATAAAGCGAAAGCATGTCTTTTGAGTTATTATTGGATACTGTACATCCAAAACCGATGTCTTTCAGTCCCATACCTTTCAGCGTCAATAACGTACGCAACCCTTTATCAAAGCCACCCGCATGACCACGCAACTCATCATTCTTGCAACTTAATCCCTCGATAGAAATACGAATACCGATATTAGGGAATTTCTTAGCCAATGCTACCACACGGTCTTCAAACCATCCGGAAGTGGAAATCACAATACGATCCGTATGTTTATAGCATTCTTCAACAATCTTATCCAAATCCTCACGAATGAAAGGCTCGCCACCTGTCAGATTTATAAATTTCAGCTTCGGAAGTGTACGTAACTCCTCTGGCTGTATTTCTTTACTCTTTTCTGTGGGATACTGCCACACATTACACATCTTGCAACGCATCGGGCAACGATACGTCAGAATAATGCTCGCGTCCGTAGGACACGGGATATTATTTGTAGTCATAATATAATAAGATTTTAAATATATACGAAAGAAATATGTTTCCTCATCACTTGGTGTAAATCTTCATCAGCTGTTTATAGTAAGTATCAGCAGAGTATCTTTCTTGTGATTTTTTGGCCAATGATTCGTAATCAAACGTATATGTGAACATCATCTCAATTTTCTTTTTTAAGTCCACTATATCTTTTGATTTGAACAACATTCCACTTTTTCCCTCTTCTACCAATTCGGGAATACCTCCAATGCACGCTCCCAAAACTGGAGTTCCTAAACATTGTGCTTCAATCACTGAAAGTGGATTATTTTCATTACATTCCGATGAAATAACACTAAAACGAGCGCATCCTAATAGTTCTTTTATTTCCGGCCATTGTTTATAGCCTACAAGTTCGATATTTGTTCCTTTGCACAGTATTTTCAACTCTTCCATCAGGGGGCCTTCACCAATAATTTTCAATTTATATGGCAACTGACGAGCTGCTTTTACCAATGTAACCACCCCTTTTTCATTAGATAGACGACCTATAAAACAATAATAATCCAACTTATTATACTCTTGCTTCCTTGTTTTTTCTATATCTATAAAATTACAGAGTGTACACATTTTTGTTTTATCAAAGCCTCCTTGTATCATCTTATTCGCTATAAATAAACTTGGGCAAATAAATATATCTGTACATTTCTCCAAACGCTCACGATTCCATGATACTGCTTCCTTATAAGCTAAGAAACTAGCAACAATAGAGTTCTTCATACATTTATACTCAAGCACCTTACGTTTATCCATAAAACATTCTTCACAGGCTATTTTTCCATTACGAAGACAATCATAACGAGGACAAAGAAGCTTCAAATCATGTAGAGTCCATACAACTTTAATTCCTCTTTCATGTGCTAGTTCAGCAATTATGGGAGAAAGTTGCGTATGAATATTATTCAAATGTACTACGTCAGGTTTGAATTCATCTAATAATGCACAGAAATTTCTTTTTACTTCATTTGTTCCCAATGGACGCAGAAAAGCTTCCAACATTCCTAATCCGGGTTTAAACTTCACTTCACTCGGAAAATATTTTCTCCATGGAGTTTCCAAATTATCAGGATAATCCATTGCAAATATCGCTACCTCATGTCCATACTCTCGTAGCAATAACTCCAGGTTAAGCATATAGATACAATCACCGCCACGACGGTAATAAAACTTGTTTGCCAATAATATTTTCATAAGAAATAATTGAGTATTTTTCTAATCATACAATTTAGTTATCTAAACCTCTCCCATTCTTTACTTTCAAAATTGTACCTTTTAAGCACTTTTGCAGGACTACCTGCTGCTACACAATAATCCGGTATATCCTTGGTCACTACAGAGTTTGCCCCTATTACGCATTGCTTGCCAATATGGACATTGCCCACTACGACTACATTTGTTCCAAGCCAAGTGCCATCATCTATCAGTACACGATCATCCTTACCAGCCCTACATCCTTGTTTATAAATATAAACATCCGGATTTCTATATTCATGATTATGGTCTGCTATAAATACATGAGGACCGGTTAGCACTCCTTTTCCTATTATCACAATGTTATGTGCTGATATTGTGGAATGATTGCCTATCTCTGTGTGGTCTCCTATAGACAAAAGAGCATTCCGACTTATATAAACATCCGACGAAGGCCGGAACTTTACATTATCTCTCAATTTAAAATTCCCCTTATTGATTATATTTAAATTAATCCCAAGATAACAGCAATCTCCACACTCGATGTGATTAAATCTGCATTTAAGCCATCCAATCAGATACTTGACTAATAATTTGATTCGCATAAGTCCACGATTTCTTGAATGCCAGAATCAAAATTATCTCTTCCACAAACATCTTTTAGAAACTTGTGGAGCTTGAGTGCCTTATCATTACGTTCTTTCTCATTCAATAAATAATAACGAATAGCACCTTTCCATTGCTTCACATCACGTTCCAAAGCACACCCCCGATCAGAAGTAATATATGCTCTCGTTGTGGCGGTTGAGGTGGTAATAACAAATCTCTTACTTCCCGCTGCTTGAAACAACACCAATAATCCTGCCGGAGCTTCGGTTGTCAGTGGCATTGCTACTATGGCGGAATTAGCCATCTCTTGTAGAAACTGATTAAAGGGCAGATTACATTTCACCTTAATGTTCTCTGTTATATATTCTTTATACATATGATAGTCTAAGCTATTCATTACAAATAAAAATTTCACATCAGACATTTGTTTTGCCACTTCTAGCATAAAAGACCAATCTCTTGAATTTCCTCCACCTACAAATATATCATGATTCAACGATTCACATTTTCTTTCCCATTTTTCATGATAAGGGTCATGAATTACAGTATAATTAAAATCAAGACACAACCACTCTTTCAACAATTCTCCATAATGAGAAGAAGTTACACTGGCATGGAAATATTTCGACATTAAAGCTTTGCGATACATTTTCGACACAATGCGATTTTGTATAGTATCTTTCTTTTTTAAAAGAATATTGAGACAACCAATATTTCTACGCTGGAAAGTCAAAAGACACATCCAATAAAGTAATACAGCTTGAAAATCATACCAACAAAACACTGTTTCCCCCTTTCGGGAACAACATAGAGCTCGAAAACAGCCTATCGTCCAACCCACGATACGTTTCTTAGTACGAGGCGATTCAATATAGTGCACCTCTTGTCGCAAATTTCGGGGCTTAAACTCACTATCCACATTAGAAAAGCCATGTAATATGTGTATCATCTTACTATCCTTATTTTAAAACATTACGCAAAAAGTCAATTGACCGTTCTCTATAAATAGCCAATATACTGTCTACCCTCTCATAATCAATCGGACGCTGAAGCACCTCCATGTTCTTTTCCAACTCCTCCTGTGAAGTAAACACATGATTTTCTAGTCCTACTAAATCAAGCAAATCAAGCAGACGGCTCGATAATCCATTCGCTATAGGAATCACAGCAAACTGACGATGATAAAGCAAGCTAAACACTAATCCATGGAAGGAATCTGTCACTACAACCTCCGCTCCACCAATCTGCTCTATCCATCCTTTTATAGCAGGAGGATAACAATATTCAAACCCTCTCAAAGGATATCCATTAAATATCATACGAGCCGGTATACCCATCTTGTATGAAAGATAACGTGCCATATCAAGCTGACAATCATTACGATTCAAGAGATAACAGACAATGCGATGATTGGGAGTAATAGATGAAGTAATTTCCACATAAGAAGAATGTAACATTGTAGGATCAAGCACTAAGCTACTATCAAGGCTAAATTGCTGCTTTAATATATTTTGGCCCGTAACTTCTCTCACAGATATGCCCGAAAAACGATGAAGAAGTTTATCTATAGTAGGCAGTAGCTCTTTATGGCTCTCCGGCCACATATTCACCCCAAAGCTCGAAGCAAACGACACTCTGCGAACCTGCTCCCCTCCAAAATCAAGAAAATAGGCTAAACATTGTTCACGACTAATTAAAGGATTCCATGTTTGGTCACTTCCTACCAATAAACAATCATAATCCAACTTTGCCTTTTTAAGCTCCTCCACTGTCTTATAATGCCGTGTAAGCGATGGGTAAAACTTTTTGCAAAACCTATAAAATTTAATAAAGCGAGGAATAAAAATCAATTGTCTCAACTTTATAGGTTCTGGCTGCCTAAGGTCTATCAACTCTACTTCATGTCCCAATTCCTTAAGAAGCCGACATGTGGCATAAGTTTGCAACACTGCTCCACAATTATACGACTTATGATATGTTAATAATCCGATTTTCATTGCTTATGTCCTATTCTATCTATAATATTTACTACTATTCCGTAAACTTTCCGAATCACTTTCAACAGTATCCATGGACTTTTATTTGAAAATGTATTTGCATATATTTTTGAAAATGTGCTGTCACTTAATTGTGAAGAAAGGAAAGCCAACAACTTTCGTTCTAAAAAATATTGCTGAATCGAATGTCCTGTTACCAATCTATGATTATGAGATATGGCTAAGTTCATATCAGCCTTATCATAAAATAAAGAATCTCTTAATGACGAAAGGAACTGCCTCGCTTTATCAGTATGAGCTATAATCAACGATATACCATCAAAATGTTCTTCATCATATTTAATACATCCCCAATAATCCCCTATGGTAAAGTCTGATTTGCGATTTTTTCCAACGAAAGGACAGTCATAACAAGAATACCTGTTCGTTAATTCGAGACTAAACCCAGTAGTAATTAAATTATTTTTATTTGCATAATCATAAATTTTACCATTTTCATCTTCGACTTTCAAATTATAACGAAATCCTCTAGGTTTCCATCCTATTTCCTTTGTACGAAATGACAAAACACGCCTCACTTTATACGGTGCCTGACTAATAAATTTATCAATTAAAATTCTAGAAGGAATTCCACCACAAATTAAATCCACCGTAACCAGATTCCCTTTATAGGTTCTATCTTTCAAAAAAGATAATAGTCCAGCAATTTGACAACCTGTGCCCGAGAAAAGAACCATTCGACCTTCCTTCAAATATTTCAAAGCAAGTTTATAATTTCCAGATGCATTGCTATGTGTATATTTTGATCCCTGCAAACAACTCAATTCTTCCTTAGTCTCAATCGCCTGATGATGAACGTAACAAGGTTCTTCTATTTTTGCTCCAAACACAACACCCCCTTGTTCTATTACAGAAGATGCCATTGCATAAAAAGCACCACCTGAAGCACTAGTCTTTCGATGTGTTCTATTTTTTGCCCAAGCTGCATAGAAATCAGAATATTCACTTTGCTGATATTCGAAATTCGAGACGACCGGACAGATTTGTTCACACATGCCACAACCAACACATTTACTTTTATCTATCTCTACATACCGATGCCCATCATAATGTTCAACTATATTTATAGCATTTTTATTGCACACATCTATACAAGCAAAACAGCCTGTACATTGTTTATCTATAGCAAGTCGAGGTACAAAACTCATAAATTTACAATTTAGAAAAGAAGTCTTTATATTTCGCAACAATACTGGTTAGTGAAAGCTCCTTTTCTACAAAATTCTTTTGATTAACAGAAAATTCTTTTAAAAGCACATCCCTGTTTTCTATACACCACTGCATTTTATCCGCTAAATCACCTGCATTTCCAGATTGGAATGCTAATCCCGTCACTCCATCTTCTACAAACTCTTTAAATTGAGGAATGTCAGAGACCAATGTAACGACATTATATCTAAATGCTACCGTTATAGCCCCACTTTGGGCTATATCTTGATAAGGCATAACAAAAACATGACTATCTGCAAACATATTAGCTACATCCTCGTTAGGAATTCGTCTAATCATTAGTTCAAACACATCTGGACACTTTATAAACGATGCATAGTTTTGTTCCCAATTACAATTACAGCTACCAGCAATCCTTACTTTGAAGTTTTCAATACCTCTATCATGCAAAATATTTGCAGCTTCAATCAATAAATCAACCCGCTTATATGCAACAATATTTCCAAAAAATAAAAATCTAAAAGTCCGTTCTTCCTTTTTATTTACTTCAATAGTAGATTCTCCATAATCCTTTAAAGCCAAATGTGCCATTAGAATATTCTTTCCATGAACTTTCTCTTTGAGAATTACTTCCTGACTTCTTGAGAATACCTGAATATTCTTAAAACTACGAATCCACATATTAGTTAGTTTTTTAGCCCATTTTTCCGAATTAGCTCCTCTTGGAGTAGAAACATTGTGACATGCGATAACGACATTTCTTTTAGGAAGCATTAAACGATACATCATAGTGCCATAAGGATGCATAGCTGCTGAAATATAATACAAATTTGGAAGGAATGCTCTAGCTCTTTTAATGATACGTATTAAATCAATTATATTATGAGGGCTCCTAAATCGATGCGTTAAATAGAAAAAATAAACCAGAACATTAGGATTGTCTTTCAGTACAGATTTTACATATAACTCATAATCGATCTCCTGATTATTTTCCACCACTATTTGCCAGTCAATAAAATAATCTTTGGCTAAAAGATTTATAATTGGCAAATCTACATCAATGAAACAACTTGGAGTTATCCAAGATATTTTTTTCTTATTCATATAAAAAAGGGATATATCGTAAGTATCCAACCCCTATAACAATAATCCTTAGATCCAGTATTCCTGGGGTTTTGGAGCTATAGCTTACATTATTTCTCAAATTCTTCACTACTTGACCGTTATTTTTTAAACCATGCGAAGGTTGAACAACCGCCAACTTTTGACAAAACGTGAAACTCATATTTCTTCTATTTTCATTTAGTCTCAATCAATCTCTATATTTTTTTAATATTGGTAACCAACCAATATATATTCGACAGCCACAAACTCTAATATAGGTATAACGATGATAACCTAAAATCATGGGTTTAACCACCAAATTCCAGAATTCACCTACAGAATTTTTCTTCTTTTTTATCCCTTTATAAGGTGTAAGCCGCAAGTATTTATCAAATTCACACACAAACGGATGTATACATAATCTCTCCCAAGGTTTGGGGCGTGAAGCAAAGTGAATTATTGTAGGGTCGATCACATTCGTTTGTTCTTCTTTTTGATATATCTTCAAAACTCTATCCTGTGATAATTGAAAATTTTTCATAAAAAAATAGTTCATAGTATTCCAAGTGTATGACAACATCTTAGTTTTCTTTCCACATACGACATTCAATACATCTTGATCGTGATTAACGATACTCTCACTATTATTCCTTAGAAATTCAATACTTTTTTCATAAATATGCTCCTCTCGCCATTTCTTAAGGTTAATCAGTAGAACCCCCGCATTAAAATAGCCTTGTTCAACCGGTATATGAAGACGCTTGAAAGCACCATTATTCACAGATAGTTTATCATTGTGATAAACTGCTCCCAGCAGATAATCTTCAATGTCAGTATCATATAACTCAGCTATACTATGACGTACTATAATATCACAATCTAAGTAAATTAACTTTTCTACGGATAAAGGAAGAAGTAACGGTATAAAAAGTCGAAAATAAGTGGCCAGACTTATATGGGATAAGCCTGGAGATGACGGCATAGGAAAATCTCCAAACAATCTAGAGTCTACATATATAATCTGAAGAGAACTACCCATATCCTCAGTCATATTTTTAAGTTTTACCGCATTGTCATTGCTAAGATTATCCGTTAACAAATAAAAACAGGTTCCTATATTATGATCTGCAACAGAAGCTATTGTTGTAGCACAATAAGGTGCAAAATTATTATCACAAGCTAATACAATATCCATGAGTTTTCTTTTCCAAATTTGAATTATAAACATATCTCATAAACAACCCCAACCAAGGAAATAGCACTTCCCATGAGTGGGCAGGTTGTGAGGTCATTACAAATAATATTTCAGCAAAAAGCAATGCTATAGCGATAGAACGATGAATATTCAAATTCCGATAAAAATACAAAGCAACTCTAGCCATAAAAGAAATTACAAGTGTAATATAAATAACTCCATAATCTATCAATAAATAAAATGGATAACCTTCTGCTCCTGCCAACAACGAATTATAACGATTATAAAAAAGTCCATCTTCATTAATTAGGTTCATCGTATAATATATACCATGCCCCACCAAAGGAGCTTCCGCAAAATACATTAAGGCCGTCGCCATTTGATAGTTCCTAAGTTCTACAGAACTACCTCCTGTATTTTCACCACCTGTCAACAAAATATCAAGTACACCTTCAACATATGATTGGACAATTGGTATATCTCTCAAAAAATATATAAATACAACCAGAAAAGGCAATCCCAAACACAAAGACTTTAACATTTGCTTTTTATTAATGAGGAATCCATACACAATTAATGAAAGGAGCAATACAACAAAAGGAGCTCGTGTTCCACAAAAGAATATATTCATCAGTAACAAACCTGTGCCTATCAGTTTTACATAATTTTTTCTCTCAAAATGAAAAAGCAATAATATAAGAGTTACATTAATCAAGCCAAAAATATTAGGAGAAAACTGTGTACCTGTACTTCTAAATCCCCTTTCAGATAAAGCTCTCTCAGAACTCCATAATATTTCACCCGATGCTGAATGAGCAAGAGTAACAAAATTCTCTGTCATAAAATAACTCATATAACCAACAAGTACTACGACAAGAAGAATAATATATATATATTTTTTTATATTCTTCCAGATATTCACATTGGATGGAAGAGATGCAAAACCCAAAAAGAAAAGAAAATAGGTTGACAAGAAATCCTGAATTGCCCAATTTACACCTTTAATGCCTGACCATCCCGTAAAAAGAGGTTGAATAAGCAGAAATACAAACATTAGAAGCAACTCTATTTTAAGAGGAAATCTATTTATAACTGAAGAAAATGTATGATCTTTTAACAGTCTTGCTATAAAAGCAAAAATAAGTACTAATCTTGATCCAGCATAAGACATACGAAAAAGTTCCGCGTTCGGATGTATCAAGTACATACCAAGCATAAACCACATAAAGCAATGCAGATAATTTTTGCTATTATATATCTTATAAACACATAGCAATATTAGTGCAATAGAAAGAACCTTAATTATAAGCATAGAATATCATCTATAAACTTTTTCGAACTTTTTATACAGTTTCCCATTTTCAGATTAATTTTTGTCCAATCTATTTCCATTTCAAAAGATGTAGCATTCAACCGCTCTTGAAGAGCAACTAAATTCAACACATCGGAAATTCGTGAAGAAGTTACATTTTTGATGAACACATAAAAAGGAACATTAAATTTTAATGAAAAAGCCGTCGCATGAAATGAATTCGTTACAACATACCTCGCTGCTTTAATGTACCTCACAAATTCTATAGGCCCCGCATTTTCTACAATTTTATCTGCATATTTAATTTTATTACTATCTTCTATGGATAGAATAGACAAATTATGTTTCCGTGCTAATTCTTGTGCACAACTTTTAATAGACTCATCAACTTGCCCTAGATTGTATACTAAAATGTAAGCCGGAACACGTGAATTTCTATCTTGGATTAATATGTCCCAATCCTTTGGAGATAGTAGAAAAACGGGATCAACAACATGTTGGCCTTCTAATATCCCTATATTGGATAATAGCCTTAATCCAGTAGTTTCTCTTACCGATATGGCCGAGAAGCTCTTTAGCCACTCTTTCATTCTTTTTACATCTTGCTCTTCTAAAGTTGATACCCCAAAACTCGCAGCATACGCCACTCTTTTGGTTTCCAAACTACCAAACTGCAAAAAATAAGAAGGATCTCTTCCGTTATTAAATAAAGGATTCCACACTTGATCACTTCCAACAATAAAAACATCAGCCACCCATTGTACATCCTTCAAATCCTTATATTCTACATAATGATCCGTAAGATGCAAATAAGCATGCTTAAACCTGTCAAAAGCCTGCTTCCGCCCTTTCTGCCGTACAATTTTACATAATTGTGGCAAATATTTCCTTATAGCATAAACAATTCTAAAGAATGCATTATCCTTATATTTGTACAAAGGAGACATTTTAGGAATTGACATATATCTATTAAAGTTCGAACTATAAGCTTTATCCATATATGCTGGCAAATAGTCTATAATTTCAACATCGTGTCCCTTTTGTTTCAAATAGGTTTGCAAAGCATACGCTTGCAATGATGCTCCATAATTATAAACGTCATGACATGTTATAATCTTAATATTCATATACTGTTATTTTAAAGTTGGCGCGGTGCATTCAGTTTATTAGAACGCGAACTTGAAAATCTATTAAAAAGATTCACTATTGATTGTTTAGGGTTACCCATCCTTCGAGTCAACTTTTTCAGTTTATTATACAACAACTGTATAGCATACACATCATCGATTGTTGAACTTTCTTTTTTAAGTTCTTTCATCAATATTTTTGTTATCAACGTTCTCTTAGAAGCCTTTTTTATCTGCAATTCCGCTACAACATCAAAAGGTTTTTGTTCTATATGCAAATTAGCCTTTTTGATCCATTCATTTCCTTTTGCAGTAAATGCAATAACAGCACTCACTCCATCCTCATCTTTCTTATAACATGTACCCCAAGCGTCACCGATACGAATATCAGCGGAAGAATGGTCGTATTTATATTTACAATGATCATAACAAGCCTTTCCCAAACAGCCATCACCTAAGAAAAGAGCGTAAAATTTATCACCTTGTGACAATCTAGAATTTACAAATGTTTTTCTGTCCTTTATTAATGAATTATATGGATCACGCCAATTCACCTTTTCGCCATGCTCTTCACCATCTATTCCTATAGCCCAAGAATCATGCCAACCCCACCACTTGTTACGCCAAGAAGCATAAATAACTTTACCTACTACTTTTTCCACATCTTTGATATACTTTTGCCATACAAACATAGAAGGAACACCGTGGCAAAAGAAGTCCATCAGTACAAAATTATCCTCTACTTTAAATCTGCGAATGTATCTTCTGAAAGAACCAATTTGGCAGGGGGTCCCCGTTACCAAATATTTTTCCTTCCGATTAATCCCCTTAAAGCCGTCAACAGTATAACTTTGGATATACTTACTCCCTATGCTTTGGATGAGTTCCTCAAGAGTGGTAGCAATGTAATGCTCTGCACGTGCAACTTCCGCATTATATCGCACTCCGCACACTTTATACCCTTCAGATAACATCACGCGCCCTAATTCAAATCCAGCACCTCCACTGCTACACTTTCGTCGAACCGCATGATCATTACTCCATGCGGCATAACTGTGAATCTCTAAATTTTGAAGACTAATTTCTTCATGTGAATAAGCACACACGTCAAAGCATAAACCACAATCTGTACATTTATTCACATCACTTATCCTAGGCTCATAAAAACCGTTATCGTTTAGCTCTATGCTGATAATATTCTTTGTACAAGAGATAGCACAAACGCCGCAACCATAGCAATTATGTATTTTTGATATGTTCATTGGATATATTTGTCTAAAAACAGACGAGACTTCTCCTGCTCACATTGAAAGATTTTAGAAATTATTTCTTTGCTGGGGATATTTGATGATAACTGCTGATAACTCTCCTCTAAAGATGAACTAAGCAAATGATCACTTAACTCAAAAGTATCTAATAAGTCGGTAATACGTGCCCCCCTCTTATTGGTAGGAGCAATATATGAATAAAAATTGTGAGAACTTAACAAAATAGAAAATACTGTTCCATGAAAAGAATCTGTCAATACTAAATCAGCGTTAGCTATAAGTCCGAGCCATTCGCAAGGACCAGCATCCTTTATCAGAACATAACTTCCTTCTACATTTTTTTTTTGGTCCACAACCACTAACTTTTTTCCACTTTCATGTGCCATACGAATAGCGAACTTAAGCAAGTAAACATCATGCATCAATGGAAAAAGTAAAATGTAAGGCTCTCTATTAGCTGGAACAATTGCCATTTTTTTCCAAAAGTCTCTATCCAACAAAAATGTAGGATCAGAAACCTGAAATACATTCTTCCCTATCAATATTTCATTGAGCATTTTTTGAGCTTGTTTCTCTCTTACAGAAATCGCATTATAGCTCGGCAACCATCTTTTAAAGTCATTCTTCTCTCTATTGGTCAATGAAGAAATCCCGATGCTTGACGCATAAGATATTTTCACAGCATCATTAGGAGCAAAAGTCAAGAAAAAAGGCTCTAAGCAGAATCGCTGAGTTGGATTCCATAATTGATCACTACCTGTTATATAAACATCATACACAGGGGGATCTGCATATATAGCGTCCACACTTTTATATGGTTTTGACATCTTAATTGCAGAATTAAAAACTTTAAATTTCATAAGAGCATCATCATAATACCCCATTGTAAATGCCTTTTTTTTCCCATAAACAATTGTATACAGTAACTTCTTTACCATTATTTTTAGTTGGTTGGCACCACTTTTCTTCTGTAATCGATAGGGTAGATACTTCTTACTTTGAATATAATCAGCATGGGCATTAGGTCTATAAAGATCAATAATTTCCACTTTAGCACCTTGTTGACGAATGTATTCATATAAAGCAAAAGCCTGCAAACTAGCTCCATAATTCGGAGAATTATGAATAGTAATAATACCTATTTTCTTCATCTTTCGATTTTATATATGGATTACTTTTAATAGTTTACGAACAATCCGTTTAGGATAAGATATCATTTTTTTTATTTTTTCATCATGAATATATTGATTTTGAGCCTTCTGAATTGCAATCTCAAAATTTCCTCTAAAGACTTGTATATCCCTCTCGAAATATAGTCTATATTTACTTTTGGTGGAAGGACGGCGTAGTTGTTCATCACCTTGAACAGGCTCATCAACAGGCCTTTCCTCTGCCTTTATTTTTCCAGTAGCTATGAGTGATTCGATAAAGGTTTTGCCTCTATCGGTATTAATTAAAACACTTGATACTTTTTGAGCACTGAAAGTACATGGCGCCATCGTTCCCAATCCTTTATAATCACTCAATGTAACATCTGAAATTCGTTCACTTTTGGCAAACTTACAGTAATAGCAATTTTCTCTATAACTCACCATCCGATGATAACCGAATTGATAAGTATCACCATCCTTTGTCCGCTGCGCATAAAAACGTTTATTATCGGCATTATATAAAGTGAAAGTGAAAGTATAAGTATATAGAGACGGATCACGAAATGACATTCGTTTCGCCACTTCACCATATTTCTTTTCCAACATAGCAATATGTTGCTTTAGGTAGCTGTACGGTGTAGTTCCATGACATACAACATCTATCAACAAAAGATTCTCATTGTCTTTAAAAAGCTTCCGTATAGCAGCTATTTGACAGGGTAAGCCTATAATTACCGCCTTTTTTGCTTCTTTCAGAAGAATACGAAGTTTTGGATAAAGCTCTATTGCACTGCTAAATACGTATTTCGAATTTTTAAAGAGTCCCACATCTTCCATAGAATCTGTCAACTGCATCGATACATAAAAATCATTATTAATGACCGCCCCAGCTGCAAGATAACCGTTCGCAATGGCCATCTTGTATATTTCAGAAGCAATACCTCCAGAGGCACTGGTAGCTCGTTCATTCTCATTACTACTCCATGCTGCATAAGCAGTTAAAGATTTTCGAGAATCCACATTCTCAATTATAGGACAAACTTTTTGGCAACGTTCACATTGTACGCAATTAGACATTTCCAATTCCGGATAAACAATGCCTACTTCATTCTCTTTCATCACAATACAGTTCTTACCACAGACAAAAGCACATGCGCCACATCCCGTACATAGATTTTTAGGGGCGAGTTGAATCATCTTTTTATTTTTTTCTTTACTATAGTCAACAATTGAGACCGTTCAGTAGCATTTAATCCGATGAACCAGATAGTTAAGCCACTTGAGAATAAGGACACGATAGATACCAAGCAAAAAGATAAGAAAGTAGTACCTAATCTAGAAGCTAATAATACTGGAATAATTGCACCCAACAGAGAACAAAGAGTACAACGTCCAAAAACGTCTTTCATATAATCGATAACCGGAAAATCCAAAAGTCTGTTTACAATCCATAATCGAAGAAAAAGACTAATGATAGAAATAACCAGTGATATATAAAACACGGAAACTGCAGAATATCCTAATTCAAGGGCTACATAAGAAATAGGTATATTAAACATTACCAATGTACCAACTACAGATTGATAGAGCTTGATATTTCCAGTTGCGTGCGCCGTGGTCATTAACGGAGTAGCCATTGCGTCCACCGCTGTAATCAAAATAATGAGACGCATAAAAGGTATCACATATTCAGGTATTTGTCCCAACCACAATTTAATAACAAAAGGAGCTTCCACTATAAGTGGCAGCGAAATAAACATGATCAAGAAAAATGAAAATTTTGAGCTACGAAAGACAAGTTTCGTCATATTCTCTATATCGTCTTGTGCATAATACTTTGTAATTTGTGGGCGTACTGCCGTATAAAAATTTGTAAAGAACTGGCTGACAGCAGAATTGATTTGAAAAGCGATGCCCCGTGCCGCATTCACAGAAGGATTAAAAAACAGATTAAGCAAGATATTCAAACCCTGCCCTTTGACTAAACTAGCAATAGAGCCAAACATATTCCATCCTGAATAAGACAATAACTGATTAAATAATTCTTTCTCCCAATAAAACGTATATCTAGCCTCTTCGAATGATCGTACCGAATAAATGAAATAAGTTAGAGTAACCATAAACGATGCTATCAAGAGAAAAAGTCCATAATAAAACAGTCGGTCATCCGCAAGAAACTGGATTAATAGGGCTACAGTCAGCTTCAATATAGCTTCATAAACGCTCACATAAGCATAAATTTTCATTCGTTCGTGAGCTACAATCATTGCATTATAAGGGTTATATAAAAGGGTTATGACAGCTGAAATAATTGAAAACTGATAAACCCAATTTGCTGCTTCCATTTTTTCGGAAGGAATCACCAAATATGTGTTAAGAAACCAAAGACCAATGGTTTCAGCTAAAAGGAGTAATATGATTGCAAATAATATGTATATACTCATAGACATACTAAATACTTGCTTCAGCCGTATCTTATCATTTTTCCCTAATTCAAAAGTGAGAAAACGTTGAGTAGAAACAGACATTGCTCCATTAAGAATCCCCATCATAGCTACCACACCACCAACCACATTATAAATACCAAAATCTTCAACACCCAATGCTGCCAAAACAACTCTACTTGTATAGAGTGTAATCGCCATCATGAAAAACATACGAAAATACAGAAGAAGTGTATTCTTGGCTATACGTTTGTTATTAATTGAGGTATCTGACATAAATTTAAAGATGCGCACATATAAAATCACTAACTTTATTCACAACTCTTGATATAGGAATGAGAAGAACAAATGTGATGGCAAGCACTATGATTACATTCATCTGTACAGTATAAGGTGATATACTTTTAACTAATTTCATAAGCATCAAATGGATAACATACAACTCTAATGAATACTTACCAAACCATACTAAGACCGATTTAATCTTTAAAAAGTATTTTTTAGTTGAAATTAACTCACAAATAATGCACACAAGCGGAATAGAAAGAAGCACCCTAATCATAGCAAAATAATCGTATAAGAAAAAATCATAAAATACCCCCATGAAAATAATGCTACATAGACACAGAATAAGAAAATATTTTAAAGTAGGAACTCTAACTCCTAGCTTTGAAAAGCTACCAATTAAAACGCCAATGATAAAAGAAGGAAATTGCGTAAATGCCGGTTTCACCCCAGAATAGTAGTTTGGCATTGCTATTTTTATATAATATCACACACATTGCCACTCAAGTCACAGATTTCTTTTGCAAAGTCATACCATGAACATACACCTTCCTTACTGAAATAGTAAATACCCTCTTTATAGAATTGATTCTCCTCAATCACTTGATAGATAACATATGGTTGTCATTAACCATTCTACGGATAGCATTACGACTGGTTATATCCAGCTCTGCCACATCGGTAAAAATATAATGGTTGGAGCTGACTGATGAAACACGGCGCATCTCATTACCAAGCTGACCGTTAGCTCCTGTCACTAGAATATTCATTGAACCTAATACAGATTTTCGTTATAATCAAATAACCAGCTAGCTTCTTCCAGACATTCGTGATGTTTGTCTTTCTCGGAAAGAATTATTTTATCAGCAGGAACCTTCCAGTCAATTTTCAATGCAGGATCATCCCAAGCCAGGGCACCTTCACATTGGGGAGCATAGAAGTTGTCACATTTATACTGAAAAATAACCTCTTCCGTCAGGACAACAAAGCCATGGGCAAATCCGCGCGGAATAAAGAACTGACGGTGATTTTCTTCAGTCAATTCCACTGATACATGCTCTCCAAATGTTGGTGAATCTTTACGGATATCGACAGCCACATCAAGGACAGAGCCTTTAATGACACGTACCAGTTTACTCTGCGCATAAGGTGGCTTCTGAAAATGAAGACCACGCAAAACACCATAGCTGGATTTACTTTCATTATCCTGGACAAAATCTACCTTACGGACCTTTTCTGCAAATTCACGTTGAGAGAAAGATTCGAAAAAGTAACCACGGTCATCTTTAAAAAGGCGGGGCTCAATAATTACAACGCCTTCTATAGTAGTTTTGATTATTTCCACTGTGATTAGTGTTAGTTATTAAATTACCGGAAAGAAATATGATATTATTCCAGTCCCAGTTCATTTATTACTTTTAAAAGGTACTGACCATATTGGTTCTTTAACATGGGTTTTGCCAGTTCACGCATTTTATCAGCTGTTATCCAGCCATGACGTAGGGCAATACCTTCAAGACAGGCTACTTTCAATCCCTGACGTTTTTCAATCACTTCAATAAAAGTGCTGGCTTCGGAAAGGGAATCGTGTGTGCCGGTATCAAGCCAGGCAAAACCACGGCCTAATAGTTGAACTTTTAATTGGTGGTTATCAAGAAACTCCTGATTGACAGTCGTGATTTCTAGTTCCCCACGAGAAGAAGGCTTTATATGTTTAGCTACATCTACCACTTTATTGGGATAGAAATAGAGTCCTACTACAGCATAATTGGATTTTGGGTTTGCAGGTTTCTCTTCAATGCTCAAAACATTTCCATCCTTGTCAAAGTCAGCAACTCCATAACGTTCGGGATCAGCAACCCAATAACCGAATACAGTTGCTTTCTGCTCCTCCTCGACTGTACGAACAGCTTCCTGTAACATACGGGTAAAACTTTGACCATAGAAAATATTATCACCTAATACCAGGCAGACGGAATCATTGCCGATGAAGTCTTCACCGATAATAAAGGCTTGTGCCAGACCGTCCGGAGAGGGTTGTTCTGCATATTCAAACCGTACTCCATAGTCGGAGCCATCACCTAAAAGACGCTTGAAGCCCGGAAGATCATAAGGAGTGGAAATAATCAGGATCTCACGAATTCCAGCCAACATAAGGACTGAAATCGGATAATAAATCATAGGCTTGTCAAAGACAGGAAGCAACTGCTTACTCACTCCTTTGGTGATAGGATACAGACGAGTGCCTGAACCACCAGCTAAAACTATTCCTTTCATAAAAGCTTATTTCAATTTCAAAATAAGTAAACTGTTTTGAGATGGACACAAAGTAGCTTTTATTCTGTGCCTATTTAAATGATTCCACATATCCCACCGGCATATCTGCACAAGCACACCCCAGCATATTCAACCGAACAGCAATTTTGCTTCTACCATCTATCGTAACAAGTTCTCCTACAAGACCAGTCAAAGGACCTTTAATAACACGTACTTTTTCACCACGTGCCAAAGGAGCACTATTCATACAGATTGCCTCTTCGGAATAGTCAAGCATAAAACGGAAACGAGCCATTTGTTCATCAGGAATGATAGTCGGACTGCTCTCACCACGCATTACCATATACCGACTAACGGTAGAAAAGGAAAGAACCTCTTTACGTTCTTTAGGATCAGCATGTACAAAAACCATCATAGGAAGCAATACGGATTCAACCACTTTACGGCGGTCGCTCCATTGATGTACTTCTTGCTGGACTGGTACAAAATTTTCAATCCCCATTTTGTCTAAACGTTCGGCTACTTTCTTCTCATGATGCATACGAACCAGAGCAACATACCAGCGTTTAGAGTGTGCTACGCCTTCCCCTGTCCCAATATTAGGCCCAGCACTTAAAGTTTCTTTCGTTAGAATCATACTTTTTTACCCCTTATGTTTCCGTTACTTCTTAGGTAACGGATAAGGTACTCATTCACAGAAAAACAGATGAAAGCAGAAAAACATGGACAGGAGCTGCCTACAAAGATGTTTTTCTAACCTACGCGAAGGGAAAAGCATCTTTGGAAACAGAGTACAAGAATTTCAGGCATGATCAAACAGAATCATCATGTCCTGATATATTTTTGTTGCATATTTCAACAAATCAGAAAAAAAAGAAGATTTTACTTGTTTACTATTTGTATTTTTGCATATCTTTGCACCGAATAATTATCCGTTACCTAAGAAGTAACAGACACATTTCGCCCTTGATTTCTAATACTTTATCGTTAGTTTTCAACCTAAACGATAGTTCTTAATGTAAGATAAATTCCCTTTATTTACCTCTGTGCGTTCTCTTAGCTCAAAACCCTTCAAATAGATTTGCGTGGTTTTTATAGATTTATGTCCCAATGATTCACTAATCATTTCAATTGGCACTCCACGATACTTGGCTGTAGTCGCCCATGAATGACGAAGTGTGTAAGAAGAAACGGGAGATTTCAACCGCAGAGCTCTTGCCAACTCCTTCAAACTATTATTAAAATTCCGAAGAGCAGACTGATATTCACGGTATGCCCTTTCATCTCTCCGTTTTTTGTTACTGCAAAGTATATCAAACAGATAGTCCGGACAATCGGGAATGGGTTCCTGATTACTCCGGAGTTGATTAATCATTCCTCTGGCAGTATCAAGCACTTCGACGCTCATAGGAGTTTTCGTCTTGATTCGATTATAGCGCAACACACTCTGATCTAAAGCTGATTTTTCCAAATGTGCTAAATCAGCAAATGACATTCCACAAAACTGGAACATCAGGGCGGCAATAATTTGTGTGCGACGTAAACGCTCTGATTTGGGATCTTCATACAGGAGTTTGTGTAATTCACCGGCAGGCAAAGCTTTCTTTTGCCGGACATCCACACCTGTATAGACATCATGAAATAATCGGGGAACATAAGGAGCACTTCCCGATTCCACTCCCCGATTGTAAATACTACGAAGCATACGCATATACGTAGAAATCGTATTAGGCTTCAAACCACAATCATAAAGATACTGACCATAACGTCGTAAACGTTCTTTGGTGACTTGTCTGAACGATATATTCAACGTACCACAAAACTTACCGAAAGAATAAAGGGCGTTCTTATAAACGTGCGCCGTAGAATAACGCCCTTCCTTTCGTAAACGATTGATGTAGTTCTCACCACATCGACTAAATCCATTTTTATTCATCATTTGCATCACTAGTTATTTTATATATATACTATTTGGCAAGCGACAAAAGAACAAATCTTTTTGCACGTTCAATTTCACTTTCCAGATATTATTTTTAGAATTAACACATATTTAACCAACATTAAAATTAGTAAATTATGAAAAGTAAAAATGCTAAAAAAGGTAGTAAAAACGACAAGGTAAAAAGAAATGTTCAAACAATGAAAAAAGCCCCCGGAAGACAGTCAAAGGAAGAAATCATCACTGAAGAAGAGCTGGAAAACAGAATAGCAATCACTGGAGATATTCGCCTTTATCTCACCACGCATCTGAAAATCTTTATCGATGGATATTTCCACCATCCTAAGAAAAAAAAGCTGATAAATCTGGCCCAATATATCCATAACCAAAAAGTATTGTACATTCACAAACACAATGGATATAAACTAATGGAACTTAGCAGCATACATGCTGAATTGGGGGCATTGAGAAAGTCTGTCGAAGAAGAGTATATGAGAGAAAAAAAGGAAAAAAGAGAACAAGCTGAAAAGGTCAAAAGCAAGTACTAAGAAAAAATAATGGGACAGTTGAAATATAAGGCTTACCTTCGCCGCCGTTTTCAACCGGTCGAAAACTAACTGATTTTCCCTTAAAAAAATAGTGACGGTATGTTGTTGTCATAGCGTCACTATCCTTTCATTATAGTGACGCTATGACAACAACATACCGTCACTATCTATAAGGGAAGATTTACGCTTAAACAGAAATTTATTTTTCAACAAAAAAAAGAAATAAAATGAGACGAAAAATCAGAAAGGCAAGTTGGAAGCTTGCAAATTAGTATGGAAAAAACGTATTACTGCCGAAAAGGGGATTTCGGATAAATGTGCAGAGAGAATTGTACAGGAGTGCATTAAACTAATAGAACACATGTTGTATGGAAATGCAATGATAGCTTTTCATAAGCAGGATGGTACGTTCTGCCTGGAAAGAGGAACACTGGTAGGATATGAAAAATTCTTTCATAGAGAATTTAATATCACAGCACAACAAGAGTCTATTATCTATTGGAGTGAAGAACAAAAAGGATGGAGAAGATTCATGATCGGAAACCTGATGGAATGGAAAGCTATTGTATAGTTTTTAATAAAAAATACTGAATAATGAATATGATTAATAAAGGGATACCTTACTTCCCGACACCAGCAAACTTTTTTGACGAAGAGGTTATGGAGTTATTAGAAGCAAAATTCGGAGTGTTAGCTTCTTACATGGTCATGAGATTGCTTTGCAAAATCTATAAAGAGGGATATTACATCTCTTGGGGGAAAGAACAAAATCTTATTTTCGTCCGCAAAGTAGGTGGCGGGATCAAAGAGGACATGATGGAAAAGATTGTCGATCTGTTATTGGAAAAAGGATTTTTCCATAAAGAAACCTACGAGAAACACGGTATACTCACTTCGGAACAGATTCAAAGAGTGTGGTTCGAAGCTACGACACGAAGAAAAATAGATTTCTCACAACTACCTTATTTATTAGAGACCAAACAGAGAAAAAGGATACACAAGGATGAGTTGAACAAGGAAAATGCTAACATTTTTCCAACTCAAGAGGAGGTGAGTTCAGAAAATGCAGACATTTCTCGACAAACTAAACTAAAGGAAACTAAACTAAATACTGAAGAAGAAGAAATAAGCGATGCTTCGTTTGAAATTCCGGGGTATGCATACAATCAGGCCACACACAACATGAACGGACTGATAGAAAGCCTGGAACGCCACAAAGTGACTAATTTGAAAGAGAGGCAGACGATTCTCCGGTTATCAGACTATGGTAGGAAAGGCACCCAAGTATGGAAACTACTCTCCAATACGGCCTGGAGCAAAATCGGAGCACCGGGGAAATATATCATTGCAGCACTAGCCAGCGGACGGAAATAAACCGACTGATTAAAAGCTGATAAAAAAGGTACGAAAAATCTGTGCTTTTCACAAATTCTTCGTACCTTTACGCTCCGGTAAAACAAGTTCTATCCACATAAAAGATAACAAAATGGAAAACAGAAGTTTAGTAACCATTGCCGAACATTCTAAAGAAAAAATCCTCTACATGCTCGAAATGGCGAAGCAGTTTGAAATGAACCCCAATCGCCGGTTATTACAAGGAAAGGTAGTAGCAACCCTGTTCTTCGAACCTTCCACCCGTACCCGCTTGAGTTTTGAAACAGCTGCCAACCGTCTCGGTGCACGAGTAATCGGATTCTCTGACCCCAAGGCCACCAGCTCTTCCAAAGGGGAAACACTTAAAGACACGATCATGATGGTGAGTAACTATGCAGATATTATCGTCATGCGACACTATCTCGAAGGAGCTGCACGATATGCCAGCGAAGTAGCCCCGGTGCCCATTGTCAATGCAGGTGACGGAGCTAACCAGCACCCGTCGCAGACGATGCTCGATCTTTACTCTATCTACAAGACGCAAGGAACGCTGGAAAATCTGAATATTTTCCTAGTGGGTGACTTGAAATACGGCCGCACCGTACATTCTTTGCTGATGGCGATGCGACACTTTAATCCGACTTTCCATTTTATCGCTCCTGAAGAATTGAAAATGCCGGAAGAATACAAACTTTACTGCAAAACGCACCAAATAAAATACGTTGAACATACAGACTTTTCCGAAGAGATTATCGCCGACGCCGATATTCTGTATATGACCCGTGTGCAACGCGAACGTTTCACCGACCTGATGGAATATGAACGGGTGAAGAATGTATATATTCTCCGTAACAAAATGTTGGAAAACACACGTCCGAACCTGCGTATCCTGCACCCGCTTCCCCGTGTCAACGAAATTGCTTACGATGTGGATGACAACCCGAAAGCATATTATTTCCAACAGGCACAAAACGGTCTGTATGCCCGCGAAGCAATCCTTTGCGATGTATTAGGTATCACATTAGAGGACGTTAAAAACGATATTTTATTATGAGCGAAAATAAACAAGCATTGCAAGTAGCTGCCCTGAAAAACGGAACAGTGATTGACCATATCCCATCTGAAAAGCTCTTCACCGTAGTGCAACTGCTCGGTGTGGAACAAATGACAAGCAATATCACGATCGGATTCAACCTCGACAGTAAAAAACTAGGCAAAAAAGGGATCATCAAAATTGCAGATAAATTCTTTTGTGACGAAGAGATCAACCGTATTTCGGTAGTAGCACCGCACGTCAAACTGAACATTATCCGCGATTACGAGGTAGTAGAAAAGAAAGAGGTAAAAATGCCGGATGAGCTTCGTGGCATCGTGAAATGTGCCAATCCGAAATGTATTACCAACAATGAACCGATGAGCACCATCTTTCATGTGATAGATAAGGATAATTGCATCGTGAAATGCCATTATTGCGAAAAAGAACAGAAACGAGAAGAAATAACAATCCTCTAACTTCAGCTCACCACAGATTACACGGATTCACACAGATTTTTATTTTATGGAATAATAATATCTATATCTGTGTGAATCTGTGTAATCTGTGGTAAAAAATGACAACTATGAAACAGGACTGGAAACCAGGAACGATGATTTATCCGCTGCCGGCTGTACTAGTCAGTTGCGGAAAAGAGGAAAGCGAATATAATATGTTCACAGTAGCATGGACGGGTACGATTTGCACGAACCCGCCCATGTGTTACATATCCGTACGTCCGGAACGCCATTCATACGATATTATCAAAAAAAATATGGAGTTTGTCATCAACCTGACAACTAAAGATATGGCTTTTGCCACCGACTGGTGCGGAGTTCGTTCGGGACGTGATTATCATAAATTCGAAGAGATGAAACTGACACCCGGACAGTGTACGGTAGTCAGTGCCCCGCTGATTGAAGAATCACCTCTTTGCATTGAATGTCGTGTAAAAGAAATCATCTCTCTTGGTTCACATGATATGTTTATTGCCGACGTGGTAAATGTGCGTGCCGATGAACGGAACCTGAACCCCGAAACCGGAAAGCTGGAACTGGCGGAAGCTAATCCGCTGGTATATGTGCACGGAGGATATTACAATTTGGGAGAGAAAATCGGTAAGTTCGGTTGGAGTGTAGAAAAGAAAAAATCATAAAAGGAACGATACTGTCATGGATATGCTGCGTAAATTCATTTTTTTAGGTTTATTAGTTGCAGCCGGCAGCCCGGTTGTCGGACAGAATTATAACGCAGACAGAGTAGACCGTCCCAACACAAAAAAAATAAATATCGGTATCAAAGCGGGCTTCAACTCTTCCATGTTCATGGTGTCTGAACTGAAAATTAAAGATGTAACTATCGATGAGGTGCAGAATAACTATAAGATTGGTTATTTCGGTGCTCTCTTCATGCGCATCAATATGAAAAAGCATTTCATTCAGCCTGAAGTGTCGTATAATGTAAGCAAATGTGAGATTACGTTCGACAAACTCGGTTCCCAGCATCCTGCCATCGAGCCTGATTACGCATCGGTGCAATCGGTGTTGCACAGTGTCGATTTTCCCGTTCTATATGGCTATAATGTGGTGAAAAAAGGACCTTACGGAATGTCTATCTTCGCAGGTCCCAAGCTTCGCTACCTATGGGGAAAGCACAATGAAATCACTTTTAAAAATTTCGACCAAAAGGGTATTCACGAAAAGTTGTATCCGTTCAATGTCAGCGCAGTGATTGGCGTAGGTGTCAACATCTCACGTATCTTCTTCGATTTCCGCTACGAACAAGGTATAGGAAACATCTCCAAGTCTATCATTTATGACAATATCAACTCCGACGGCAGTACGGGTGTGAGCAACATTATTTTCCGTCGCCGTGACAGCGCGTTAAGTTTTTCATTGGGATTCATTCTTTAAGAATAAAATATCATTAAATCCCGCTTTTTACTAACATTTTTCTTACTGTTCCTTCATTCTTTATTTATTTTCATTAACTTTGTGCGCTTAAAATAGGTATCTCGAATTAGAAATTTAATCTTACTTATAAAAGAATGAAAAGAGACGACATCATTTTCGACATCATCGAAAAAGAGCATCAACGTCAGTTGAAAGGAATCGAGCTGATTGCATCAGAAAACTTTGTGAGTGACCAGGTAATGCAGGCAATGGGTTCTTGCCTGACTAACAAGTACGCAGAAGGTTATCCCGGCAAACGTTACTACGGAGGTTGCGAAGTAGTAGACCAAAGCGAACAAATCGCTATCGACCGCCTGAAAGAAATTTTCGGCGCTGAATGGGCAAACGTACAGCCACACTCGGGAGCACAAGCTAATGCGGCTGTTTTCCTTGCTGTTCTGAATCCGGGCGACAAATTCATGGGATTAAATCTGGCACACGGCGGACACCTGTCTCACGGTTCATTAGTGAACACTTCCGGTATCATCTATACTCCTTGCGAATATAACTTGAATCAGGAAACAGGACGCGTTGATTACGACCAGATGGAAGAAGTCGCTCTTCGTGAGAAACCAAAAATGATTATCGGTGGTGGTTCTGCATACTCTCGTGAATGGGATTACAAACGTATGCGTGAAATCGCTGACAAAGTAGGCGCTATCCTGATGATCGACATGGCTCATCCTGCCGGTCTGATTGCTGCCGGAGTGCTCGAAAATCCGGTTAAATATGCACATATCGTCACTTCTACTACACATAAAACACTTCGCGGACCTCGTGGTGGTGTCATCATGATGGGTAAGGATTTCCCCAATCCATGGGGTAAGAAAACTCCGAAAGGTGAGATCAAGATGATGTCTCAATTACTGGATTCTGCCGTTTTCCCGGGTATCCAAGGCGGACCGTTGGAACATGTAATTGCTGCTAAAGCAGTTGCTTTCGGTGAAATCCTGCAACCTGAATTTAAGGAATATGCTAAACAAGTACAGAAGAATGCTGCCGTACTTGCACAGGCTTTGATCGACCGTGGCTTTACCATCGTTTCCGGTGGTACAGACAATCACTCTATGTTGGTCGACCTGCGTAGCAAATATCCTGATCTGACAGGTAAAGTGGCAGAAAAAGCATTGGTTTCTGCTGATATTACCGTTAACAAGAACATGGTTCCGTTCGACAGCCGTTCGGCTTTCCAGACTTCCGGTATCCGTTTAGGTACTCCTGCTATCACAACTCGTGGTGCAAAAGAAGACTTGATGCTCGAAATTGCAGAAATGATCGAAACTGTATTGTCTAACGTAGAAAATGAGGAAGTTATTGCACAAGTACGTGCACGCGTCAATGAGACAATGAAAAAATATCCTCTTTTCGCTTACTAAAACACAATTTTAAAGCTAGTAATTGTAAACTGTTATTAGCTTAATCCCATTTAAGGTCTGCTCTTTACGAAAGGAGCAGGCCTTTTTTTATTTATTAACGGTCCCGTTCGAACCATCTTTCCGGAATTTCGTTTTTCTTACTATAAAAGAAATATATGATGTCATATATCACCCACAACAAGTACGAATTCAACCGTACAGTGTGCATGAAGAGAAAAGAGAAGCACACTGGACTCTATATACAGTCATCCCCGTCTTTCCACATTCATTTTATAGGGAAAGACGGGGATTTATTTTTACCGGCATAGCGCCAGAACAAGTGTTCTTTAAGTGTATATCAGCTCAATCCTTCTATTTCTCCATCCACAATATCGATATGCAATGCTTGCGGTTCTTTAGGCAATCCCGGCATACGAAGAATTTCTCCGGCAATGGCTACAATCATTTCAGCTCCGTTATTGATTACAATATCTTTAATATGGAACTCGAAGTTGTTCACCGCACCATAAATCTTAGGGTCGGCAGAGAATGAATACTGTGTTTTAGCAATACAAACCGGGTAATGAGTGATGCCCATTTTCTCGATCAGTTTGATACGGTTGCGTGCAATACTGCTGTAAGTAATTACACTGGCTCCGTAAATATTAGTAGCCACCTTTTCAATCTTCTGCTGTATATTATCTTCTTCCTTATATGTATAACGCAAAGGTTCGGACGGATTATTTTCGATTGTATCTACCACCAGGCGGGCCATGTCTACTGCCCCCTCTCCTCCTTCACTGAACGCATTGTTGATAGCAAAACCGACTCCCAACTGTTCGCAATGCTCACGCAGCAATTCCATTTCTTCATCGGTGTCGGACGCAAACTTATTGAAAGCTACAATAACCGTCTGACCGAATGAACGAAGATTACGAACATGTTTGTCCAGATTACGCAATCCTTCTTTCAGTCCTTCCATATTCGGTTCTTTGATACGGTCGAGACTGACACCTCCGTGCATCTTCAATCCTTGTGCCGTAGCGACAATCACCGTGAGACGCGGTTGGAGTCCACTCTTGCGGCACTTGATATTGTAGAACTTCTCTGCACCAAGATCAGCACCGAATCCGGCTTCTGTGATTACATAATCGCCGAAAGACATTGCCAATTTAGTGGCCAGAATAGAGTTACAACCATGCGCAATATTAGCGAACGGACCGCCGTGTACAAAAGCAGCGGTTCCTTCCGTAGTCTGCACCAGATTAGGATGGATGGCATCTTTCAGCAACACAGTGATAGCTCCTGCCACTCCCAGATCTTTTACGGTAAAAGGCTGGTCATCATAAGTGAAGCCCAACAGGATGTTTTCGATACGACGACGCAAATCACTCACATCTTTGGAAAGACAAAGAATCGCCATAATTTCCGAAGCAGGAGTAATATCGAAACCGGACTCTTGGGTAATCCCATTGGATTTAGGTCCGAGACCGACAACGATGCTGCGCAACGAACGGTCGTTCACATCAAGCACTCTCCGCCAAAGGATTTCTTTCAATCCGAAACCTTTTGCCTGGTTCTGATAGAGATAATTGTCGAGCAAAGCCGAAATCATGTTATGAGCAGAGGTGATGGCGTGAAAATCCCCTGTGAAATGAAGGTTAATCTTATCCATCGGAAGCACTTGTGCATATCCTCCACCGGCCGCTCCTCCCTTCATTCCGAAACAAGGACCGAGAGACGGTTCACGAAGAGCGACAATCGCATTCTTTCCAATTTTATTCAGTCCCAAAGCAAGACCGATAGATACGGTAGTTTTGCCAATGCCCGCTTTGGTTGCCGTGATAGCAGTGACCAGGATGAGATTGCTTTTCTTCACTTTCTCTTCATCAATCAGTTGTTCAGGGATCTTTGCGATGTAGCGGCCATAATTCTCCACTTCCTCGCGAGGAATTCCGACACTTTCGGCAACTTGCTTAATCTTCTTCAGCTCAATGCTGCGAGCAATTTCTATGTCTGATTTCATACAGAATATGATTAGTTTTATTTTTGAAAGAACAAAAGTATAACAAAAAAGCGAAATAGAGAAATTTAAAGTTCATCGGATATTTATATATCTATTTATCATAAACACTATAAACTCTTTTCACGCAATAACTGTTGTAAATGACATAACCTAAAACAACAACTTAATTATGGAATGGATTATTAATCAACTAAGGGTACACCCTGAACTTGCTATTTTCCTGACGCTCTTTGCCGGATTCTGGCTGGGCAGACTCAAAATAGGGAAATTCTCATTGGGGACAGTCACCAGTGTTCTGCTAGTCGGAGTGTTGGTCGGGCAACTGAATATCACTGTGGATGGCCCGATGAAAGCTGTGTTCTTTCTGCTTTTCCTGTTTGCCGTCGGCTATAAGGTAGGTCCGCAGTTTTTCCGCGGATTGAAAAAGGATGGGCTGCCACAGGTGGGATTCGCTGTACTGATGTGTATTGTCAGCCTGGTGGCACCGTGGATACTCGCCAAAATCATGGGATACCATGTAGGGGAAGCTGCCGGACTTTTGGCAGGCTCACAGACCATATCCGCCGTGATCGGCGTGGCAAGCGATACAATCAACCAATTGGGAATCAGCGATGAGCAAAAAGCAACATTCATCAATGCGATTCCGGTAGCTTACGCTGTAACTTATATCTTCGGTACAGCCGGTTCTGCATGGATTCTGGCTTCTCTCGGCCCTAAAATGCTGGGCGGACTGGATAAGGTGAAAGCTGACTGCAAAGAACTGGAGGCTCAAATGGGAACATCGGAAGCTGATGAACCCGGATTTTCCCCGGCTCTTCGTCCGGTGGTATTCCGTGCCTATAAAATCACCAATGAATGGTTCGGCAAAGGAAAGAAAGTCAGTGAACTCGAAACATATTTATGCAAGAATGATAAACGGCTGTTTGTAGAGCGGATTCGTCAAAGAGGAGTGGTGAAAGATGTTGATCCGAACCTGATTCTTCGCAAAAACGACGAAGTGGTACTAAGCGGACGCCGTGAGTTTGTAATCGGAGAAGAAGACTGGATCGGTCCGGAAGTGATCGACGCACAATTATTGGATTTTCCGGCGGAAACTCTTCCCGTAATGGTGACTCACCGGACGTTTGCCGGGGAAACGGTAGCCAAAATCCGGGCACAGAAATTTATGCACGGAGTCAGTATCCGTAACATCAAGCGTGCCGGAATCAATGTTCCGGTATTATCCAAAACAGTTGTGGATTCGGGAGATATTCTCGAGCTCACCGGTCTTAAACATGAAGTGGAAGGCGCTGCCAAACAAATGGGTTACATTGACCGTCCGACCAATCAGACGGATATGATTTTCGTCGGCCTGGGCATTTTGCTCGGTGGTCTTTTCGGCGCACTGGCTATCCATCTGGGAGGTGTTCCTATCAGTCTTTCTACCAGTGGCGGCGCATTGATTGCCGGACTTCTGTTCGGTTGGTTACGCAGCAAGCATCCTACTTTCGGAGGTATCCCCGAACCCTCTTTATGGGTATTGAATAATGTAGGACTGAATATGTTTATCGCAGTGGTCGGCATTGCTGCAGGCCCCAGTTTTATAGCCGGATTCAAGGAAGTCGGAGTCAGTCTGTTTATTGTCGGTGCACTGGCAACTGCCATCCCTCTTCTCGCAGGATTGCTGATGGCGAGATACCTGTTCAAATTCCACCCTGCCCTTTCATTGGGATGCACGGCAGGAGCACGTACCACAACAGCGGCACTGGGAGCTATTCAGGATGCAGTGGAAAGTGATACACCCGCATTAGGGTATACAGTGACGTATGCAGTCGGCAATACGCTACTGATTATCTGGGGAGTCGTCATCGTGTTACTTATGTAAAACTATAAAATAAATATCATTATGGAAAAGAAAACAAATAACCCTGCCATTACGAAAAGTTATGCCAAGAAAATGGAAACGATCAGCCCGTTCGAGCTGAAAAACAAACTGATCGATATGGCAGATGAAAGCATTAAGAAAATAGCACATACCATGCTGAATGCGGGAAGAGGTAATCCGAACTGGATTGCTACCGAACCACGCGAAGCATTTTTTCTGTTGGGACAATTCGGACTTTGCGAATGTCGCCATGCGTTTTCACTGGAAGAAGGAATAGCAGGTATTCCGCAAAAGGCTGGATAGCCGCCCGTTTCGAGGCTTTCCTGAAAGAGAATGAAAAAGCTCCGGGGGCTAATCTGCTGAAAGAGGGCTACAATTATATGTTGATGGAGCATGCTGCCGATCCAGATACGCTGATTCACGAATGGGCGGAATCGGTCATCGGCGACCAGTATCCTGTGCCCGACCGTATTTTACATTTTACAGAGTTAATCGTGCAGGATTACTTGGCACAAGAGATGTGTGACCGCCGTCCGCCGAAAGGGACTTTTGATCTTTTCGCCACCGAAGGAGGTACAGCAGCCATGTGTTATCTGTTCGATTCTTTGCAAGAGAATTTCCTGTTGAATCAGGGAGATGCCATTGCTTTGATGATTCCCGTGTTCACTCCTTATATAGAAATCCCGGAATTGCGACGCTATCAGTTTGACGTTACCGAAATTTCCGCCGACCAGATGACTCCTGACGGATTGCACACCTGGCAGTATAAGGATGAAGATATAGACAAGTTGAAAGACCCGCGGATCAAAGCGTTATTTATCACCAATCCGAGTAATCCGCCCAGTTACGCACTTAGCAGGGAGACTACCGAACGTATCATCAACATTGTGAAGAATGACAATCCGAACCTGATGATTATTACGGATGATGTGTATGGAACGTTTATCCCTCATTTCCGTTCATTGATGGCAGAATTGCCACACAATACGCTTTGCGTTTATTCGTTCTCCAAATATTTCGGAGCTACGGGATGGAGAACCGCAGTGATTGCTTTACACGAAGACAACATCTACGACAAAATGATTGCCCGCCTGTCGGAGGAGCAGAAATCAATATTGAACAAACGTTATTCCAGTCTTAGCCTGCAACCGGAAAAGATGAAATTTATCGACCGCATGGTGGCTGACAGCCGGCAGATTGCGCTGAATCATACCGCAGGGCTTTCTCTGCCTCAACAAATGCAAATGAGTTTGTTTGCCATCTTCTCGCTTCTGGATAAAGAAGACAGTTATAAAACCAAGATGCAGGAAATTATTCATCGACGCCTGCATGCGTTGTGGGATAACACGGGGTTCACACTGGTAGAGGATCCGCTGCGTGCCGGATATTATTCGGAGATTGATATGCTGGTATGGGCGAAGAAATTCTACGGAGATGACTTCGTTGCTTATCTGCAAAAGACATACAATCCGCTGGATGTGGTTTTCCGTCTGGCAAACGAAACTTCACTCGTGCTGTTGAATGGCGGTGGCTTTGCCGGACCGAAATGGAGCGTGCGTGTGTCACTAGCTAATCTGAATGAAGCCGATTATGTGAAAATCGGGCAAAGCATCAAGTGTGTGTTGGAAGAATATGCCCAAACATGGAAAGCATCAAAATAATTAACTGATTAGACGATTTACGATCGTATGATTGAGGATAGTAACCTCAATCGTACATTGTAAATCGCCTAATCGTAAATAACTGAAAAGATAGTTTTTTTCTAAGAAAACATAACGGAAGCGAATAGTCAGGTTGAAAATCTCTATCTTTGTGGTAAATCAACCTTTACGAAGATGAAAAAACTGATTCTATTTCTTTCGCTGATATTATCGGTCGGTTTTGCATCCGCACAGTCGGAAATTCCTTCCGATAGTATTCGTCGTGCTCCATCCACCAATATTAAAGAGTTTGGTGGCTTTCTGCTGGATATGGGGTTAATGAATGTAGCGACTCCCGAACTTCCCAAGTTTAATTTAGAGATGCCTAATATGACGAAAGATTATAATCAGCTCTTTCGTTTAAATACAGACGTTACTTATTCGCAAGGATTCACTGACTCTTTTTCTTCGTCTTCTTTCTCTGGTTTTTCTGGCTTTGGCTACGGATATGGTTGGGGATTGTCCTCTTCTCCACAGTTTATACAGATGGGGTCTTTCAAACTGAAAAACGGAATGAGAATCAATACCTACGGAGATTATGATAAGGATGGCTGGCGGGTGCCTAACCGCAGCGCTATGCCTTGGGAAAGAAATAATTTCCGGGGAGCATTCGAACTGAAATCGGCAAATGGTAATTTCGGAATACGAATCGAAGTACAACAAGGACGAAACGCGCCTTATTAAATAAGGTACTTCAATATACAACCCCGGAAGTCTGAAATAAAACCAAGTAGTCCTATAGATTAGATCAGACAGTCCGGAATTAAATTAAGTAAGTTCGGCACAGAATTAGGAAAGCTCGAAGGCCTTATCTGCCGCACTTATTGCGTTGGCAATACGATCACACCATGAATCAAATTCCGGATCGGGTATTTGTGATTCCGGATGGGAAAGCATATAGTGTACGGCTTGTCGTAATCCGTCTGCCATGGAAGTATTGCATATAAAATCAGGAACCAACCGCTTTATCTTCGAGTTATCAAAGACTACCGTAGCTGCTTTATCTCCTAACAGTTCACCTCTGAAATCATAATGATCGCTATGCTTGGCAAGGAAATCGGAGGCTACGTGTAATGCATTCAGAGGTTTACCCAACGCGTCGGCAATGGTTTGATAAATCTGATTCCAGGTCATGCTTTCATCGATAGTGATATGAAAAGCGTTCCCAATGGCATGAGGGTTCGCCATCAGTCCTACATAACCTTTGGCAAAATCTTTAGAGTGAGTCAATGTCCACAAAGAAGAACCGTCGCCGGGGATAATAACAGGTTTACCTTCAAGGATTCGTTTTAGGATCTGCCAGTTTCCCTTATCGCCATGTACAGATACGGGAGGTTTTGTTCCGTTGTAGGTATGGCTGGGACGAACGATTGTAACGGGGAAACCGTTTGTGCGATAGGCTGCCATCAGCACTTCTTCCGCTTCTATCTTGTTACGGGAATACTGCCAATAGGGATTGACCAAAGGGGTGCTTTCGGTTATGCGGTAATCGGCCAATGGCTTTTGGTAGGCAGAGGCACTGCTGATAAAGATATATTGCCGCGTTTTATTCTGGAACAGGCGGATATCACGCTTCACGTCTTCTGCCGTATATCCGATGAACTGCGCAACCACATCGTAATGTTCGGACACGATGGCTTTTGCCACAGCTTCTTCATCATTAATATCCGCAATGATACTGTGAATTCCCTCCGGCATCTTTTTCGAACCACGATTTAGGAGAGTAATCTCCCACCCTTTTTGTTGCGCCAATGCCACTACATCTGTACTAATCGTACCTGTTCCTCCAATAAATAATGCTTTCATAAAACCTGTTTTTTATATTCTCCGGAACAAATATATCAATTCCATCACTTACTTCCAGCAATCATTGCCATTTATTTTTCTGCCCGAAAGTTTATGTAGTATACAGATTACTGATTCTTATACCCATATTACTGATTTGCTGAATGAAATTAAAAAGATACCTTCAAATGTTTTATCTTTGTATCAGATTAATAACAGAAGCATATGGATGAAATAACAAAAATTGAAACCGTCGATCAGTATGACCAATTGTTTGGACTGGAAACATTGCACCCTTTGGTGAATGTAATCGACTTCTCAAAAGCCACCAGGTCAGTTGAATATATCCGTATGAATATCGGATTCTACTGCTTGTTCCTGAAGGATGCAAAATGTGGCGACCTCACTTATGGACGTAAGAATTACGATTATCAGGAAGGAACGGTTGTTTGTATGGCACCGGGACAAGTGAGCGGAATAGACAACCGCAACAGGCCTGCTCCCCGCACCAAGTCAATCGGCGTTTTGTTTCATCCCGATTTAATCCGCGGAACTTCATTAGGACAGCATATCAAGAACTATACTTTTTTCTCTTACGAGGTAAATGAAGCATTGCATCTTTCAGACCAGGAAAGAGAAATCGTAACTGATTGCATACATAAAATCAGGATCGAGCTGGAACACCCTATCGACAAACACAGCAAGCAACTCATCGTGCGAAACATCGAACTGCTGCTGGATTACTGTATGCGTTTCTACGAACGGCAGTTTATTACACGTAATCAGGCGAACAAAGATATTATCGTAAAATTCGAGCAATTGCTGGACGAATACTTCCAGAATCAGGTGGCAATAACCGAAGGACTGCCATCCGTGAAATATTTTGCAGACAAGGCATGTCTCTCTCCTAATTATTTCGGAGACTTGATAAAGAAGGAAACAGGAAAAACTGCACAGGAATATATCCAGTGCCGGATTATCGAACTGGCAAAAGAAAGAATACTGGAAGGTGTTCAAACTGTCAGCCAGGTGGCTTATGAACTGGGATTTCAATATCCACAACACTTCAGCCGATTGTTTAAAAAGCATGTCGGTTGCACCCCGAACGAATATAAACAAAGAAACTAAGCATTTTTTAGCTACAGGAGTCTCAACATCATGGGAGATAAAGTACTCAAAATAGGAACCGTGCATCAATGCAATTGTTGTCTGGGAAGCAAAACACTACATCCACTAGTGAGTGTCATTGATCTCTCAAAGGCTGACTTGTCGCCTCATACGGACATCAAGTTCGACTTTTATACGATTCTATTGAGTGAGTGTAAATGTGAGGCCTATGTGTATGGTCACCAGTATTATGATTTCTCGGACGGTACTTTGATCTGCCTGACTCCCGGAGAGTCTATCAGCATGAAAGAAAAGAATAAAAGATTTCCTTCCAAAGGATGGATATTGGCTTTTCATCCCGATCTGATTTGTGGTACTCCGCTCGGGCTTAATATAGATAACTATACTTTCTTCTCTTATCAGCCTGAAGAGGCACTGCATATATCATTGCGCGAGAAACAGATCATTCTGGAATTTATGGACAGAATCAACCAGGAACTCGAACGTTGTATTGATCGCCACAGCAAAAAAATAGTTTCCAAATATATAGAGCTATTGCTGGATTACTGTGTACGTTTCTACGAACGCCAATTCATTACACGTAACGAAGTGAATAAAAAGATTATCAAGCAATTTGATAAAATCATAAATAACCATTTCGAAACGAAGCCGGTACCGGGTGTCGATGTGCTTTCAAATGAGTATTGCGCTAACGTGCTTCATTTATCTCCTGAATATTTCAACGACTTGCTGAAGCACGAAACGGGGAAATCTTTTAAAGAATACATCGAGTTCAAACGTTTCGAGATTGCCAAAGACTGGTTGCTGAATACTGATAAAACAGTTAATCAGATAACACGAGAACTGGGTTTCCAGAATCCGCAGTATTTCAGCCGGCTATTCAAGAAAGTTACCGGTTGCTCTCCGAATGATTTCAGAGTACCTAACTAGAAATGAAATCTAAAAGGATTGGAGGACGATAAAGCAACAAAAAAGTCTTAATAAAATTTGAATTGAAATATCCAATTCTTAATCTATGTTATGAAACATACTTTTTTGCTTGGATTATTTGCTAATTTCCCAAGAGTCCGTATCTTTGCAATGTGTTTTTCATAGTATTAGATTTAAGGTTAACAAAGGTTGGAGCAAGGCGTTGCTCCTTTTTTTATGTCCATACGTCAACTCTCCTCTTTAACTTCCTAAGTTACCATTTCCCGGACAGCTGTTCTTTCTTATGAATGACGGTATTGGAATTACGCTATTTTTCAGTAACTTTGCAAAGAGAGATGTATCAATTATGTCCCGGTAAAGCAAATCAAAAAGTTCTCTTTTTACGTTATATATAAAAAGAAAATTTAATCCTTAGTAGAATAATGGAAACAATGCAACAATATTATCGTCTGATGAAATCAATCCTCTTCGTATTATTTCTTTCTTTCGGCATGATTTCGTGTGAGAAAGAAGATCCGGTTTCTACATCTCCCAACACAAGGCAGACGGACAACACTGATCCGACAGATCCTGATCCTACCGACCCGGTGGTTCGTTCGGATAATGAACAAACTGTATTTATGTATCTGCCTTGGTCGACTGACCTGACTTCCTTTTTCTATCAAAATATTGCTGATCTGAAAAGTATTATCGGACAGAATATATTGAAAAACGAGCGGGTTCTCGTATTTATGTGCACAACGGCTACAAAAGCCACTCTCTATGAGCTTTCTTACGAAAAAGGCGCAGCTGTGCAGAAGGCTTTAAAAAGCTATAATTATCCGACTCCCAGCTATACAACGGCCGAGGGTATCACTTCTATCCTGAATGATGTACAGACCTACTCTCCCGCCAAACGATATGCAATGATTATCGGATGCCACGGGATGGGATGGATCCCCGTATCAAGAACGCAATCACGCAGTAGCCTGCAAACAGTTAAAAAACATTGGGAATATGGGAATACACCTATGACACGTCTCTTCGGAGGCAGAGAATCCAAGTATCAGACAGATATTACTACACTTGCCGAAGGAATATCGAGCGCAGGATTGAAAATGGAGTATATCCTTTTCGACGACTGCTATATGTCGACAGTAGAGGTTGCTTATGACCTTAAAAACGTAACAAGTCACCTGATAGCATCCACAAGTGAAATCATGGCTTATGGCATGCCATACGACAAGATCGGCCAGTACTTAATCGGAAACATAGATTATGAAAAGATTTGTGATGTTTTTTATTCTTTTTATTCAAATTATGTCACTCCCTGCGGAACAATCAGTGTCACAGATTGCTCGGAAGTGGATAATCTGGCGGCCATTATGAAAGAAATAAATCAACGTTATACGTTTAACGAAGAATTAATTTCTTCTTTGCAGAGTTTAGACGGATATAAACCTTCCATATTCTTTGATTGTGGTGATTATGTTGCAAAGCTATGCTCCGATCCTGATTTATTGGAGCAATTCAACGAACAACTGAAACGCACAGTTCCATATAAAAGGAATACGGAGTATTATTTTACAGCAATATCCTCCTATTATGGAGAACGAAAAAAAATCAATACTTTCTCCGGTATCACTATTTCTGATCCAAGCACTAGTGCAGCTGCTTTGAAAAAGAACGAAACAGCGTGGTATGTTGCCACTCATTAAGGCTACTAAAAGAAATAGTACGATAATGGAGCTTTACTCTTGTCTGTGATCGGTCAAATCTCTTAATAAAAATAGATTCGAGAATACAAATTCTTAATCAATGTTATAAAACATACTTTTTTTCTTGGATTATTTGCTAATTTCCCAAGAGTCCGTATCTTTGCAATGTGTTTTTCATAGTATTAGATTTAAGGTTAACAAAGGTTGGAGCAAGGCGTTGCTCCTTTTTTTATGCCTATACTCCAAATTGCCTTTGTTTTCCTCTTCTTGGTACATCTGTCGATCACCCTTTAATAACTGCCATTGGAGCAAGTTCCACCAATGGTTTCACCAAATCCCGCTCATTCGCTATCACTTGCGCAATATCTTTATAAGCTCCCGGCGCTTCATCCAGTTCATCCTGCGAACGGAGTCCGTGAATGATTCCTTGCTGGTTCATTCGCTCTTTCTCTTCATCCAGTGACAAACGGCGACAGGCATCTTTTCTTCCCATCAATCGGCCGGCACCATGCGAACAGCTTTTGAAGCTCTCCGGATTACCCAGTCCTTCAACGATATAGGATTTAGTACCCATAGATCCGGGGATAATACCAATCTCACCTTCATAGGCACGCGTAGCTCCTTTTCGGTGCACAATCACATCCTGATCGAAATGGTTCTCCCAGGCTGCATAGTTGTGGGCAATATTAATCATAGGCTCAAAGTCCGCTTCAGGTTTCACTGCCTGAATGGCTTCACAGATACGGGTCATCATCAACTGACGGTTGGCAAAGGCAAAGGCCACACAGTAGTTCATTTCACGGAAATAATCCTTTGCCATCTGCGTCTCCATTGGCAGGTAAGCCAGTCCCGATACCATTTCAGAATACCATTTCTCATTCCAATATTGCGCAATCTTATTATAGTGATTGGCAACCTTCAAACCAATGTTACGGCTTCCGGAGTGAATCATCACCCACACATCAGACGTTTCGGTATCTTTCTGAATCTCAATAAAGTGGTTTCCTCCTCCCAAGGTTCCTATCTGCTTCAAACAAGCCTCGTACTGATTCTTCAATATAGGCATCTCCTCAAGGTCGAATCCTTGTGGAAGTAACTCCTGGTCTTGCTTTTTAGTATGATGATCGAATCCCAAGGGAATGGCCGCACGAATCTTCGACATGATGGAAGTCAAATCCGTATAACTAAAATCTTCCGCTTTTCGATTGGTCTTAATCGCACACATTCCACAACCGATATCTACTCCCACAGCATTGGGAACAATCACACCCTTCGTAGCCAACACACCGCCAATTGGCATTCCTTTTCCTGCATGGGCATCAGGCATGATGGCGATATGTTTAAATGCAAAAGGAAGTGAAGTCAAATCCATAATCTGCGACATACAAGAGTCTTCTACTTCATTCAACCAAAGCTTAGCGGGCAAACGTGTTCCCATAATTACTTTTTCCATACTTCTTTTCTTTTATCCATTCATATAAATCTCGTTATCGGGAGCAAAGTAAGATGGGAAGTACGAAATCTATTTGCGCAATGGATATTATTTTCTATTTTTGTAGAAATATGTGCAAAAAAGTCGTGTCTCCGCAATGATTGTATCATCAAAAAGTCCGGATATGGCGCCTTGATATCTATAACACTATATATAAATAGAACCTAATGAAGAAGATATTGATTATCGGCGCCAATGGATTCACCGGACGCCAAATATTGAATGATTTGTCTGTTCATGCACAATATAAGGTAACGGGGTGCTTCTCTGCATCCGGATATTCTTCCGAATGATGCAGGGAAATATCGTTTCATTGAAACAGATATACGGAATGAAGCGGACATTAAGCGTCTTTTTGAGGAGGTTCAGCCTGATGTGGTCATTAATTGTTCCGCCCTGTCCGTACCGGATTATTGCGAGACGCATCATGAAGAGGCTTATCTTACTAATGTGACCGCAGTGAGCCGACTGGCTGTTTTTTGCGAAGAATATAAAAGCCGGTTCATTCATCTATCGACGGACTTTGTTTTCGAGGGAAAGATGTTTGTTTTCGATGAAAAGATAAATGAAGATGCCGGACTGTTGTACACAGAAGAAGACATCCCCACTCCCGTCAACTATTACGGATATACCAAGTGGAAAGGAGAAGAGAAAGTGGCAGAAACTTGCAGCAGTTTTGCCATTATCCGTGTAGCAATCGTTTATGGCAGAGCGCTGCCGGGACAACACGGTAATATTGTCCAGTTGGTAATGAAGCGTTTGAAAGCCGGGCAAGAAATCCGTGTCGTATCCGATCAATGGAGGACACCGACTTATGTTGGAGACGTATCGGATGGTGTACAACGTTTGATAGCACATACAACGAACGGTATCTTTCACATTTGCGGCGATGAGTGTATGAGCATTGCGGAGATTGCTTATCAGGTAGCAGATTATATGGGACTGGATCATTCTCTTATCCATCCTGTCACGACAGAGGAAATGAATGAAACCACTCCCCGTCCCCGTTTTAGTGGAATGAGTATCGATAAAGCACGGACAATGCTTGGATACGAGCCACAGAAGCTAAAAGAGGTTCTTGCGAACTGGGAACATTTATAAGGAAGAGGACAGATTACCAATTATTCAAGGATTATCCATCATTTTACGTAAACAGAAAACTACAAGAGGAATTCTGTGGTTTCTATTTATATAATAAGAGAATCCTCAAATGGTGAACAGTGGCTATTTACACAAAATGCGGGATAGTGCCCAAATTGAAGACAGTGGCAGAATTGGAGACAATACTACTTTTTACAACAATCTATTTCATTCCGAATAATTCTTTCGCTTTATTTATTGCATATTTATTTTGAAAATATGCAATAAGTTATTATCTTTGCACCAAAATCAAAAAAGACCAATGATGAATCAAACATTACAACTACATAACGCTAATCTTTTTCTTGCAGGAATACCGACTTTCTGTAAGTCTTGCTGCGTGCATGTACATTGGTTCAGTGGATTCATCTAAATTACCCTATTATTTCTTAACTGGAACTATCTGCTGACTTGTTTCACTATTCACAGCAGTATTCCTTTCCGATTTTCAAGCAGATGTATCATCTTCTTTGAAAATTCTCTTGTGTGTTGTCAATAATCAGTTTAACCTAACCAAAAATATATACATTATGTTCTCTATTATATCTACTATGTTTTTAGGAATCGGCATCGGTTATGTATTACGTAACTGGAGTATCTTGCAAAAAACAGAAAAGACAATTTCTCTTACAATATTCTTGTTGCTCTTCATTCTCGGTGTGTCTATCGGTTCTAATAGCCTGATTGTAAACAATCTCGGTAAATTCGGATGGCAGGCAATTGTTCTTGCCGTGTCCGGTGTATTGGGAAGCCTGATCGCTGCCCGTCTGGTACTGCAATTGTTTTTTAGAAAAGGAGGCGAATAATAAAAAAGGAGTCTGATTTCTTTTAAGAGGAAAAAAGACGCGTTTATTCAAGAAGGAGGTGAACAATGAAAGGAAGTTTGATCGTTATATTATTCTTTTGTGTAGGTTGTGTCATGGGAGCTTTCAATAAGTTCCAGTTTGATACGCACACTGTTTCGATGTATATACTTTATGCACTAATGCTGCAAGTGGGAATCAGTATCGGTTCTAATAAGAACCTGAAAGCGATTGTTTCACATTTGCATCCTAAAATGCTGTTGATTCCGTTGGGAACGATTATCGGTACGTTGCTGTTTTCTGCTTTAGCAAGCCTGCTATTGCGCCAATGGAGCGTGTTCGACTGTATGGCAGTGGGAAGCGGATTCGCATACTATTCGCTCTCTTCTATCCTTATTACCCAGTTCAAAGAGCCTTCTATCGGGCTGCAACTGGCTACGGAATTAGGAACTATCGCACTGTTGACTAATATTTTCCGTGAGATGATGGCACTTCTCGGTACTCCAATCATCAAGAAGTATTTCGGGAAACTGGCTCCTATTTCAGCGGCAGGAGTCAATTCGATGGATGTACTCCTGCCCTCCATCAGCAGATATTCGGGAAAAGAAATGATCCCCATCGCTATCTTACACGGTATTCTGATTGATATCAGTGTTCCTGTTTTCGTTTCTTTTTTCTGTAATCTCTGATATTGCTTGCGATGGTTTGACAAGAGCAAGAATGAGCATTGTGAACGAAAGACTGAGATATTTTTATGTTTGGGGCTAGGTCCAGAGATAATTAGTTAATGCCCGGAAACAGCCAATACAAACTTTATATCAGCATAGGAGACATCGTCTCCTAATGCTGCCTTAATGGCAAATATTCCCATGTATTCATGTTCTTCCAGATGCTTACGAATCTTCGCCAGATTTTCAGCTTTCACTACTTTCTCCACTTTAATCTTTCCTAAACGGACATAATATTCCAAATGACCGGCAATGGTTCCCGATACCAATTCGCGAGCTTTGGCTATTTCATCTATGCTCATTCCCTGGCAGAACATTTCATAGCTGACTAATTTTGTATCTTTTTTCTTCTCCTTCTCCGCTTCTTTTTTCTGTTTCTCTGCTTCCTTCTTCTGTTTTTCTTCCTCTTTCCGTTGCTTCTGTTCTTCTTTCCGTTGCTTCAGCTCTTCCCGTCGGCTTGCGGCTTCCCTATTATCAGAGATGAGCATATCCATTATTTCCGGTCTTTCCAATTGATTTTCCGCCATATACTTACGGACAATGCCTAATATTTCAAGTCCATACCTTTCCACCCCTTTTGCTCCGAAATAGGGTATCGCTTCCAGAGCTCTTGGATTATCCGGTAGCAGATTCACAATTCCCATCAACGCTTTCTGCTGCATAATAACATACGCAGGAAGATTCACCTCACGTGTTTTGGCTGTCCTCCATTCAGACAGGGCGCGATAAAGCTCCGGATGCAAAATATCCGTAGGCACTTCCACTTTCACCTTTTCAGCACCGCTACGTGTACGCTCTTTCCGTTCCTTCCGCTCTTTCTTTTCTTTCAACGCTTTCGAAGAACCGGAAGAAGAAGAATCATCCTCAAGACTCAACATTACTTTAGCCTTCAACTTCAAATAATCCGTAATAGCGAATCTCTCTCTTGCAGACACAGCCTCCAACAAAGACTCTTTAATCCACAACGCATCATCCAACGCCTGCATACGTTCCGCCAACAGCTTTCTCAACTCTTTATTATCAAGAGGCATATTAGTCTTATTATACAAAGCCCGAATCGGCGCCAACTCTTTATGAAAATATCTGGCCCCGGAACGAATCCGCTCCTGTAACTCCTGATTCGTCGCATAGTCTTCACTCTCATGTATCAACCGGGTATACTGGTTACGAAAACGCTGGGACACTTCCACTATTTTCTCTTTGATGCGAGGTTCCAATGCCTTATATTCTGCCAACTGCTTCGGAAAGAGCTTATACAAATCTTCATCTATCAAACGAAGCAATCGTTTATAAGCCTGATCGATCGAATAGAAATTAAACAAATCACTCAACAAATCAAAGAAATACGCCTTTTGCATATCGTTCAACTGCTGACTGCCCGGCTTATTCTGCTCTACCGCTTTGGTGAAATTATCCACCGTAGCATCACTAATAATGGCTTCCCTCCGCAAAGGAGACTCCAACACCATCCCTTCCAAAGTCTTGCAACGGCTCAACGCTACATAAGTCTGTCCGTGCGCAAAAGAGTTACGCGCATCAATAATGGCACGCTCAAACGTCAACCCCTGACTTTTATGTATCGTAATGGCCCATGCCAGACGGATAGGATATTGACGGAACGTTCCTTCTATCACTTCCGTGATTTCCTTTGTTTCCTCATTCAGTACGTACTTATAATTTCCCCACTCTTCCGGCAACAACTGAAATTCTGATTTATTCCCCTTCCCCCGCACAATAATACCTGCATCATTAACAGTGACCACCTCACCAATCATACCGTTATAATATCGTTTCTCGGACGATGGATCATTCTTCAGGAACATAATTTGCGCTCCTTCCTTTATTGTCAGGAGTTCATCCGCAGGATAGGAATATTCGGGGAAATCTCCTTCTATCTCGGCACGAAAATGATACGCCTTGCCGGACAAAGATGCCAATTCACGGTCATTTACTTTCTGTGCCTGATAATTATGTGTCGTCAGCCGAATATATCCTTCTTCTTTTTGTGGCTGGAAACCGGGCTGATAACGACGGTTCAGTTCATTCAGCACTTCATCGTCAGCCTTATTTTCCCGGATTTTATTTAATAAAGACAGGAAGAATGTGTCACTCTGCCGGTAGACTTTTTTAAGTTCAATGGTCATATATACCGTTTCTTTCAACGCATGGCTCGCAAAGAAATAAGGGGTTTCGTAATGCTTCCTCAACAGTTCCCACTCATTATCTTTCACGACGGGAGCCAATTGCTGCAAATCTCCAATCATCAACAGTTGCACCCCGCCAAACGGTTTCTCTCTATCGCGATACCGCCGCAGAGTTGCATCCACCGCGTCCAACAAATCGGCACGCACCATACTGATCTCATCAATAACGAGCAAATCCATGCTACGAATTATGTTCCGCTTTTCTTTACTGTAACGGTAATGTGTTTGGGAAGAATTAAAGGTAGTTTCCGGCACAAAAGGGGCAAAAGACAACTGAAAGAAAGAATGAATCGTTACTCCTCCCGCATTGATGGCTGCGATCCCTGTCGGTGCTAATACAACCATGCGCTTAGGGGTGTGTTCTTTCAATCGTCTAAGAAATGTCGTTTTTCCGGTTCCGGCTTTTCCGGTAAGAAATAAATGTGTGCCTGTATTTTCTATGAACTGCCAAGCTAGCTGCAGTTCCGGGTTATTTTCCATGAAAGTTATATTGTTTTGTGCAAAGGTACAGAAAACTATATAGAGATTGAAATAAAAGTAGCAAACTTTTTCTGGTAGAGATGAGAAGCAATCGGATAAAAGAAAGTCCCGGTCGTTTTCATTAAATAACGACCGGGACGAGAGAACAATAAAAACACCAAATGTTGTGTTATATGCTTTGAGAGTTAATTTACATGATTGTTATACCAATCCGTATATTTTTCTCCTTTAGAATCTGCCCAAGCTTTAAAGTTAGGATATTCGGTATCAATACTCTTTTTTTCAGTTACTGAAATAAAGTTCAAGATAGGAATATCAATAGCAAACGGATAAGCTCCTTCTTTATCTATGTAATAAGCATCCTTTTGAGTACCTGCTAAAGACAAGTCCGCAAGAGATGTTGCCTCATGCTTAGGCAGATGCACTTCTGTACGACCTTTTTGCCCTTCGGCATACTTCACTATGATATAAGGATTATATGACTTTAAATCTTTCTTATTGAAAGAACCGCCTGTAAATTCACGGGTTATAGTATATACCTTTTGAATAGCTTGCTTCACATTCGGACAAACAATAATAGAAGATGTTGCAGATTCCGTATGTATCCCTTCCGTAGTAGCGGAAAAAGTCATTTTACCGAATTGTCCCTTATCTACCTGATAAGCAAAAGCATTCGCAAACACTGCACCATCATGTACAGGAGTAAATGTATCTACAATTTTAGTTACCTGGTTCTTTTTATCAAAAGATACGGTACGATTATATTCTACGATTACGTCATTCATATCATAATCTCCACCGCCAGGCCATATATCTTCAAAAGCTAATGTACCGGTCTTCGTTTCAGTTACATCCGGTTTTTCTGGTTCATTTCCATCATCCGGAGTTATAACAGGTCTGTCATTGGGTTCCTCAATAGTTTTTGATGCATTTACATAGAATAAAAGATCACAATAACTATTATTTGCCCCATCTTCTACTCCGATAATAACCTTGCCGCTTGTCTCGTCCTTTACAGATACAAAATTCTGTCGCTGCTGTCCCAACACCTGATTAGAAGCTAATAAATTAGAGAAACCTGATGCAACTTGTTTTGTTATATCAATTTCATTCTCACTCTGATTATATCCATCAGCATACATAAACCATCCTACCGTATAACCGGCTGGAAATTCCTCTTTAGCATTACCTTGTTCATCAAAATAGAGCAAACGTACTTTACTGCCACATTTCAAAATAGGCAACTGACCTCCATATACAGAGAAAGAAACATTTGGAAATATGATATACTTCTTCATATCTGACATTCCGCACATATCAGGTTCCTTAGATGTTTTATAATAATAATACCCGAACGAATTATTATACATGGCATCCCGATTCAGGAAAATAACATCCAATGCAGTCCCATCTTGTGTTACCGTAATATTTGTAGTTCTGGATTGGGTGACTAAATTCATATTATCAACATTCGCTATTCCATCAGGATTAAAGAAATTCTTCAAACGTTGCGTCAAACTTCCAACCGTTTCATCACCAACGTTCTCTTCAAATGACATATATTTACTGTCAAGACTTCCTCCCTCTCCCCATTTACATAAGGAATACAGTTTATTATTTCCATTCAAGACATAAGGAACCGTCCCTTGAAAACCATAAGACCGTGTATTATTTTTTGCTTTTACAGTAGAAGCTCCTATATTTGACATATCAAAACTAACCATACCATCCTTTATTTCCAATGGCATACACCTTGGTAATCCCCAACTTTCCGTATATAGGTATATCGATTTTACAGAAGTAGGAATATTCATCTTTCCATTAAACTTTCCGCTTTCATCTGTGTAAATCTTGAATAAAGCTTCCACTCCTTGTTTTTTTACAGGTGTATTATCCACAATTTCCATCGGATCAATGTCATAGACTTCAATAAGAGCCGCAAATCCGGGTAATGCATAATTCACATCAAGCGACACATCTCCACGTGTTTCGAATCCAAAATATTCTTCAGGACCTTTTACAGGTTCTTTCCCATAATTAGGATCATACAAATCCTTTTCTGCACATCCTACTGCCACACCGATAAATACCGTTGCAACGAAAAAGTTCAATAAATGCTTAATTCTCATAATCTATATATATTTTTAAGTTTGTTTTGTCTAGGCATAAACCCATAATCAAGCCTAATTATGCCACAAATATATATACAAATATCCCATTTTTAAGGCTTATCTTAAAAATGGGATACCGAATCAAAAAATATTGTTATTAATCCTTGGAATCTATTTCATTGTCCCCCCTACAATATCCAGCAACTCATTCGTAATTGCTTGCTGACGACTCTTATTGTACTGCTTTGTCAAATCCTGAATCAGCTCGTTTGCATTGTCCGTAGCCACTTGCATAGCTAGGGTACGTGCAGCATGTTCCGATGCATTAGAGTCGACGGCAGCGGTAAAAATCTTCTGGCTCAATACTGTTGGTATTAAGCTGGCGATCAATTCTTCCGCGTTCGGTTCGATGATATAATCATTGGCAATTTCATGCTCCTCTACCTCCTCCTTATTCATTCTGTCCTCTTCACTTACCACATTCGTCATATCAATGGGGAGATACGTCTCCCGGAGAAGAATCTGTACCCCCATTGACTTGAAGTGATGATAGATTATTTCCACGCGGTCTACTTCTCCTGCCACATACATATCCATCAGTCGGTGAGCCAATTCGGCAGCCTCCTGATACGTCGGTTTGTCGGAGAGCGTCGGAGAAGTCTCCTGCGGTTTGAATCCCATTCGTTTGACCGCTTCATCCACCTTCTTGCCAATTGGGAATATCAAGATATTATCCTGTCCCAGGGTGCGGAACTCTCCGATCGTTTGCATCATCATTTTGATGACGTTGGCGTTGAAAGCACCACAAAGAGAAGTGTTTGAAGAAAAGACGACGATTGCTACACGTTTCACTTCACGCTCCTGCACATAAGGAGATTCGATGGGCAGGTCAGCGCTTAGGAAGTTGGTCAGAATCTTGTTCAACTTCTTCTGATAAGGCAGCATATTCTCAATGGCTCCTTGTGCCTTGTGTAATTTGGCAGAAGCCACCATCTTCATTGCTGAAGTGATTTTTCGGGTACTTTTTACCGAATTTATTCTGGTTTTTACTTCTTTCAGTGAAGCCATTTTTTTTAGTGGTTAGTGGTTAATTATTAATAGTTGGTGATAGTGATTAATAATTGGCGGTTAGTGGTTGGTGACAGTAAGCTAATCACTTATCACTAACCAACTAATCACTATTATAAGTACTGTTTCGCCACCATAGCGGCAGTCTCTTCGATAGCTTTAATCACGTTATCGTCGATCACGCCCGTTTTCAGTATGTCCAATACATCCTCCTGGTGGTTCAGTTGCAGAGATTCGATGAAACTGCGTTCAAAGTCCTGCACCTTATCCAATGGGACATCATGTAGAAGTCCGTGCGTACCACAGTAGAGGATAGCAATCTGCTGCTCTACGGGCATCGGGCTGTATTGCGGTTGAATCAATAATTGTCCGTTCTTACGTCCTTTATCAATAGTCAGGGCAGTAATCGGGTCCATGTCGCTGCTGAACTTAGAGAAGGCTTCCAACTCGCGATATTGCGCCTGGTCAATCTTCAATGTTCCGGCCACCTTCTTCATAGCCTTAATCTGCGCGTTACCACCTACACGGGATACGGAGATACCGACGTTGATAGCCGGACGCGTACCCTGGTTGAACAAGTCAGTCTCAAGGAATATCTGTCCGTCGGTGATAGAAATCACGTTCGTCGGGATATAAGCCGATACGTCACCTGCTTGCGTTTCGATGATAGGCAATGCTGTGAGCGAGCCGCCACCTTTCACAATCCCCTTCAGACTTTCCGGGAGATCGTTCATTTCGCGTGCCACTTCTTCCTGACTGATAATCTTGGCAGCACGTTCCAACAGACGGGAGTGCAGATAGAAGATATCACCCGGATAAGCCTCACGACCGGACGGACGGCGAAGAATCAGCGAAACCTCACGATAAGCCACCGCCTGTTTGGAAAGGTCATCATAAACCACCAACGCATGACGGCCGGTATCACGGAAATACTCGCCGATGGCAGCACCTGCAAACGGAGCGTAATACTGCAACGCAGCCGGGTCACCAGCCGTGGCAGCTACAACCACCGTGTAGTCCAGTGCTCCATACTCACGAAGCGTATTAACGATAGAAGCAACGGTAGAACCCTTCTGACCGATAGCTACATAGATACAATATACAGGGTCGCCTGCCAGGAAGTTAGTGCGTTGGTTGATAATCGTATCAATCGCAATGGCAGTCTTTCCCGTCTGGCGGTCGCCGATAATCAACTCACGCTGTCCGCGGCCGATAGGAATCATGGCGTCCACAGCCTTCAATCCGGTCTGCAACGGCTGGTTCACAGGCTGACGATAGATTACTCCCGGAGCTTTCCGTTCCAAAGGCATATCATACAGTTCGCCGCCAATCAATCCTTTGCCGTCGAGCGGTTCGCCCAGCGGGTCAATCACACGTCCCAGCATGCCCTCTCCTACACGGATGGAGGCGATACGTTTGGTACGCTTCACGACGAATCCTTCTTTGATTTTGTCCGTCGGGCCCAACAGTACAGCACCCACGTTGTCCTCTTCGAGGTTCATCACGATTGCTTTGATACCATTGTCAAACTCCAGCAATTCATTGGCCTCGGCGTTCCGTAGTCCATAGATACGCACTACGCCGTCACTCACCTGGAGCACCGTACCGATTTCGTCAAGTTGCACATTGGCATTGATTCCTTCGAGCTGCTTGCGCAATATATCGGATACTTCGCTTACTCTTATATTTTCAGACATTATACAATTCTCCTATTCTTATCAATAAATTGTTGTTTCACTCGCTTCAACTGCGTGGCAACGCTTGCATCCAACCGATAGTCGTTGATATCAAAGATAAACCCACCTTCGATAGAAGGATCTATCACCGTTTCCAGCTCCATCTGGGCATGCAGGATATGTGCGGCAGCCGACCGGATCCGGTCTTCCGTCTCTTTATCGACGGGAACGGCCGTAATCAATTTGCCGGTTCCGATATGTTTCAGCTTCCGGTAGAGATCCAGATACATCAGGCTGATAAATTGCAGATAGCCTTCACGCCTGTTTCGCAGTACCAAAGTGATAAAACGGACAAACTCTCTGGTCGATTTACCGTCACCATCGGCAGCTGTGCAGACTAACGCCAACTTTTCCTTGGTCGTGATGACGGGATTATCAAGCGCTTCGCGCAGACCGGGCTGTTCACAAAAGCTGTGCGACAGGGTCAGAAACTCCTGATACAACCTGTCTTCCAGACCTTTTTCCTGTGCGTATTCAATGATAGCTTTTGCATAACGCATTGAGAGTATTCCGACTTCCATCTTCCTTAGTTCTTATTCGGGGTTAGTACTTCATCCAGCATGCGGTCGATCATGCCCATCTGTGCATCCTTGTCCTCAAGACTCTTGCGGAGCACTTTCTCGGCGATGTCAACAGAAAGCACGGCCACCTGGCGACGGATGTCGCGGATTGCTTCGTCTTTCTCCATCTGGATTTGTTGTTTCACCGCATCAAGTTCTTTTTGTGCGGCAATTTCGGCTTGTTTACGGGCCTCGTGAACAATCTTGTCACGTTCTTCCATTGCTTCCCTCAAGATGCGTCCTTGCTCTTTGTTGGCGGCTGCCACCAATGCGTCGCCTTCTTGTTTCAGTTTAGACAACTGGGCATTAGCTTCCCTCGCCACCTCCAAAGACTGGTCGATATAGGTCTTACGGCCTTCCACCATCTTGATGATGACGGGGAAGCCGTATTTCGCCAATATCACGAACACAATCCCGAATGAGAGAAACATCCAGAACAGCAGGCCACTATCAGGTAATAGTAATGACATAATCTTTATTTACGATTTTACGATTTACAATTTACGATTTCGCGGCTGCCCATTGCATGAGGATCTCCCCCATTTAGAAACAGGGTTTTACGCCTGCGAAATCCGCTTGTTATATACCTGATTAGAGGAAGAACACCAACAGACAAACTACTACCGCCAACAGGGCCACACCTTCAATCAAGGCGGCGGCGATAATCATGTTCATACGAATGTCTCCCGATGCTTCCGGCTGGCGTGCGATAGCTTCCATTGCCGAACCACCAATCTTACCAATACCCAAACCAGCTCCGATTACTGCAAGACCTGCACCGATAGCTGCACCTAATTTACTAACTCCTACTGCTGCTGCAGTGGCTTGTAACAATACTGATAGTAACATAATTTTCAGTTTTAAAATGGTTTATATTTTCTCTTGTTTTTATTATTTAATTCCTCATTCCGCGCGTTTATTCCGTATTCGTTCAGTCACGTTTTCACCGCGTTTCATTGATTATTCTTCTGTTTTCACTCTGGCTCCTTCCTGTGCCAGTCCGATAAACACTGCCGACAACATCGTAAATACGTAAGCCTGGATGAAAGCCACCAGCAGTTCAAGCGCATTCATAAAGATGTTGAACAATACGGAAGCCACCGTGAGCGTGCCGTTCAGCGCAGGCCCCATGCTTGCCGAGATAAAGATCAGGCAGGTGAGCACCAGCATCGCCATGTGTCCGGCCAGCATATTGGCAAAAAGACGGATCATCAAAGCAAACGGTTTCGTAAAGATTCCGAAGAACTCGATGAACGGCATCATCGGCACAGGCACTTTCAGCCACCAGGGTACATCGGGCCAGAAAATATCTTTCCAGTAATGTTTCGTACCGAAGATATTGACTGCGAGGAACGTGCAGACTGCCAGCACCATCGTGATAGCGATATTTCCCGTCACATTCGCGCCTCCGGGAAAGAACGGAATCAATCCCATCATGTTATTGATAAAGATGAAAAAGAACGCTGTCAGCAGATATGGCGCAAACTTCCGGTAGTTGGGTCCGACACAACTCTTGATGATGTCGTCGTTCACCATCATGATGAACATCTCCATGAATCCGATAAATCCTCCCGGTGCTTTGGCTCCTTGCGGACGTTTCCTGTACCAATGTGCCACACACAACACGATAACGAGCAGCAATACGCTGTTGAACAACAAGGCAAACGTCACTTTCGTAATGGAAATATCCCAAGGGCGAACCTGTTCGCCTGCGGCGTCATACTCTACCAGTTTGCCTTCATATTTGCTTCCTGCGGGAGCGATGGAAAGTCCTTCATACGTACCTCCATTCTCTTCGAGACGGGAAGAAAGGAACGTGTGCCAACCTGAAGTGCTACTATAAACAATAATAGGTAACGGTATAGTAATATGCGTGTTACCCCATGTTGTAATATGCCATTCGTAGGAGTCGCCGATATGACCGAACACAATTTCTTTCACATCAACCGTGTTCTCCTGTTCCTCCTTCGGAGTAATTTCGTCCTGCGTCTGCTGCGCCACCGTTTCCCCCTCTTGCTCTTGCGCAAGAACCGGCAAACTGACCGCTGCCATCAGACAGAACAGAATCAACGGAGCTACTATGTTATGCAACTGTTTCATGTTTCTTCTTATTTTTCTTTTTCCGTTTCTGGTTCATCTCAAAAGAGAAGAAAAACCAGGTTTCGAATATCAGATATATCAAATAGAACGAGATAAACGTCAGTAAAAAAGCTCTGGCTTCTTCGCGTACAGCAAGGCAATAAATCAAGACCAGAATCAGCGAAAGAATCATCTTTATCATCTTCATTGCCAAATACAACAGTAACAATCTCTGCGGAGCGTGCCGCCGGCAAGCGTCGAACATATAGATGCTGGCCAACCCGAAGAAGTAAAAATAAACCGGTATAAACGGATACCCTCCGAAATAATGCCCCGGCAGAGCGAAGTGTAGGATAACAGCTCCGAGCGCCGCACTAATCACTGCAAATAAGGTATGCCAACAGATAAAGTTCCGTTTAGTTTTACTAATATTCATCATGTTACTGTGTTTTTCTGTAAGGTTATTATCTCGTTTTTTTCAATCTTTAGATACTTGGTCTTTGTGCCGGAAGGCTTCCGTCAGGAAACACAGGCAGAAACCGTGCCGTCACTCATTTCAACAAAACCGCCCTGAATATCCATCGTGTGCTCTTCTCCCTCCATCGTCGTATAACTCAACGTTCCCGCTTTCAGCGACGATACAATGGGCGCATGCCCCGGCAGAATAGAAAACGAACCGATCATGCCCGGCAATGTGACAATCTTCACATCTCCGTCGAATATGCTCTTTTCGGGCGATACTATACTCAAATGCAGTTCTTTCATCACTCTATATTTTTATTTTTTCGCCTGTTCCAGCAATTTCTTACCTTTCTCTATTGCTTCCTCAATCGTGCCGACATTCAGGAAAGCCTGTTCGGGAAGATAATCCACTTCTCCGTCCAGAATCATCTTGAATCCCTTGATGGTATCTTCAATACCCACCATCACACCCGGAACGCCTGTAAACTGTTCGGCTACGGCAAACGGTTGCGAAAGGAAACGCTGCACACGGCGGGCGCGGTTCACTACCATCTTGTCTTCTTCCGAGAGTTCTTCCATACCGAGGATAGAGATAATATCCTGCAATTCCTTGTTACGCTGCAAGATTTGTTTCACTCGCTGCGCTATGTCGTAATGTTCCTGGCCTACAATGTGCGGGTCGAGGATACGTGACGTAGACGCCAACGGGTCGACAGCCGGATAGATACCCAGCTCGGTGATCTTACGGTCGAGTACGGTAGTTGCGTCCAAGTGGCTGAAAGTCGTTGCAGGAGCCGGGTCGGTCAAGTCATCGGCAGGCACATACACCGCTTGTACGGAGGTGATAGAACCTTTGCGGGTAGACGTGATACGTTCCTGCATCGCACCCATTTCCGTGGCCAGCGTAGGCTGGTAACCAACAGCGGAGGGCATACGTCCCAAAAGGGCGGACACTTCCGAACCTGCTTGCGTGAAACGGAAGATATTATCGATAAAGAACAGGATATCGCGTTTCTCACCTTCTTTACCGGCGTCGCGGAAAGATTCCGCTACCGTCAGTCCGGACAGTGCCACAGAAGCACGTGCGCCCGGAGGTTCGTTCATCTGACCGAAAATCAGCGATACTTGCGATTTCTCCAGTTCGTTATAATCTACTTTCGAAAGATCCCAGTGGCCTTTCTCCATGCTTTCCTTGAATGCTTCGCCGTAGCGGATAACGCCGGATTCGATCATTTCGCGCAGCAAGTCGTTACCTTCACGGGTACGTTCACCTACTCCGGCAAATACGGAGAATCCGTTATGTTTCTTGGCGATATTATTGATAAGTTCCTGGATCAATACGGTTTTTCCCACACCGGCGCCGCCGAACAAACCGATTTTACCACCTTTGGCATACGGTTCGAGCAGGTCGATCACTTTGATACCCGTGAAGAGCACCTCTTGCACAGTTGTCAAATCCTCAAATTTAGGGGGATCTCGGTGAATGGAATACGCACCGTCGCGGTTGAGCCCTTTCATACCGTCGATCGAATCACCGACTACGTTCATCAGTCGTCCTTTAATCTGTTCGCCTATCGGCATAGTGATCGGGCCTCCGGTGGGATACACTTTCATGCCTCTCTGAAGTCCGTCGGTACTATCCATCGCTACGGTACGCACCGTATTTTCGCCGATATGTTGCTGAACTTCTATAACCAGTATTTTGCCGTTTGGCCTCTTTATCTCCAGTGCGTCGTGGATGCTTGGCAGCACCAGTTCCGCATCCGTACCTTCAAAGTACACATCGACCACAGGGCCGATGACCTGCGAGATATGTCCGATAATCTGTGACATAAGCAATCTCTTTTATTTATATTATTCTTTTCTCTCCTTTTTGACCTTATAATATGATAAGGAATAAACATTTTCGCGTTTTACCTAATTTCAATATTATAATAAACAGTTGAATTAATTTTTTGTTCAACTATTTTCTATATCCTAGAAACTTCTACCACTAGAAATAGTTAAAGAAACAACTGCACAAATGTAGAAACAATTCTGTATCATTGTTACTCCTTTTTTATAATTTGTCGTTCGATAACACTTATTAGACTAATAATAGCTACAGATTGACCAATTTAGGCGAATTTAGACTACAAATCAATAGCAAAATAGATTTTGAGATAATAATATATCAATAAACTAAATTTCCGTATCCAGTTTCCTTTCTCATTGTTTAAAATCAAGGATTTAGCCATGACACAAAATAGTAGCACAAACAACTAGTTTTGTGTTCGAGCACAGCGAACATTGTTTTTCCACGCTTTCCTTAAGAAAGTTTAAAGCCATATTTCCTATTTTCTCACTATCCATTTCTCTATATTACACGTTTACACACTAAAATTCACACCAATCTTTAATAAAAGAAAAATATAATCAACGCATATACAATTATAATCTCGTTTTTTTGCTGTAATTTTGCACCACTAATATAAAACACTCAAAATGATGAAGAAAATACTGTTACTCGGTTCCGGAGAACTAGGAAAAGAATTTGTAATTTCAGCTCAACGTAAAGGTCAACACATCATTGCCTGCGACTCATACGCGGGAGCACCTGCTATGCAAGTGGCTGATGAATTTGAAGTATTCGATATGCTGAACGGTGAAGAACTGGAGCGCGCCGTAAAGAAACACCAGCCGGACATTATCGTTCCGGAGATTGAAGCGATCCGCACAGAACGTTTGTATGACTTCGAAAAAGAAGGCATTCAGGTAGTGCCCAGCGCCCGTGCCGTGAACTTCACAATGAATCGTAAAGCTATCCGCGACCTTGCCGCCAAAGAGCTCGGACTGAAAACAGCCAGATACTTCTACGCCAAAACATTGGACGAACTGAAAGAAGCTGCCGCTAAAATCGGTTTCCCTTGTGTCGTTAAACCGTTGATGTCATCCTCCGGTAAAGGACAGTCGCTGGTGAAGAGTGCCGACGAACTTGAACACGCCTGGGAATACGGATGCAGCGGAAGCCGTGGCGATATCCGCGAGCTTATCATTGAAGAATTTATCAAATTCGACAGCGAAATCACCCTGCTCACCGTTACTCAAAAGAACGGTCCCACCCTGTTCTGCCCTCCTATCGGACACGTGCAGAAAGGTGGCGACTATCGCGAAAGTTTCCAGCCTGCACACATCGATCCTGCTCATTTGAAAGAAGCGGAAGAGATGGCAGAAAAAGTAACCCGCGCGCTGACAGGCGCAGGACTTTGGGGAGTTGAGTTCTTCCTAAGCCATGAAAACGGAGTCTATTTCTCCGAACTTTCTCCACGTCCGCACGATACCGGCATGGTGACTTTGGCAGGAACACAAAATCTGAATGAATTTGAATTGCACCTGCGTGCCGTGCTCGGTCTGCCTATTCCGGGCATCAAGCAAGAACGGATAGGCGTAAGTGCCGTCATCCTCTCTCCGATTGCCAGTCAGGAACGCCCTCAATATCGTGGACTGGAAGAAGTGACCAAAGAAGAAGATACCTATCTACGTATATTCGGCAAACCGTTTACACGCGTCAACCGTCGTATGGGTGTGGTGCTTTGCTACGCTACGCTCGATGCTGATTTGGATGCGTTGCGCGACAAGGCTAAGAGAATTGCAGAGAAAGTAGAAGTTTACTAAATAAGAAATTTAGAGATAAGATGAATAGAATCCGCCAAGTAAACCTGTCTGATATTCCAGCACTACAAGAGCTATATCAGCACACAGTTCTGACTGTGAACCAAAAAGATTATACAGCCGAAGAAGTAGCAGACTGGGCTTCGTGCGGAGACGATACATCACATTGGGGTGAGCTTTTCGAAGAGCAACATTATGTGGTTGCAGAAAATGAAGAAGGTGTGATTGTAGGCTTCGGCTCTGTCAACGATGACGGATATATGCACACGCTGTTTGTCCATAAGGACTTTCAGCATCAAGGCATTGCGACATCTTTGTATAAATATCTCGAAGCATACGCACGAGAAAGAGGTGCGAAAAGATTAACATCGGAGGTTAGCATCACGGCAAAACCGTTTTTCGAGAAACAAGGTTTTCAAGTTGATGAAGAACAAAAACGAAAAGCTAATCAATTACGTCTTATCAACTATAAGATGAGTAAACAGCTCTATTAGAAAATACGAGATAAAAAAGCCTACCAAAGAGGCCGTCTAACAAGTCTCTTTTTAACGATTTCACCCCTATCAGAATTTGAACTGACAGGGGTGATTTCTTTTTTCCGAACCTGTTAAGACAGCCTCTTTTCCTTTCAGACTTGGTTCCATCCGGTTTCAGCATCGAAGCAAGGACAAGCCTTGATCCATTCCTCCGGCTCTATCTCACCGTTCCCGTTCAGGTCAGGACTTAAATCCCGATGCCCGCATACCCGGCAACCCGGATAATCACGCAGCAACGTAAGAATCAGTACGCGCAGAGAGTGTTTCTGCCACTCTGTACGGGTATCTTTGGGCTGCCCTTCACAATCGAGTCCACCCTCATAACAGATACCTATACTTTCACTATTGAAGCCACGGACGTGCGCACCAATCTTCTCTATCGGCCGGGTAGATTTTATATCACCGTTCTTACGGATATAAAAATGATACCCCGTTCCATTAAATCCCCGCCTGCGATGGCAGACGTCCAAATCGTACTCCGTAAAACTCTTGTCCTCGCGTGTGGCGGAACAATGGATCACTATCAGGTTTATAGATCGCATCATACTATATGACATCTACCCCCCTTCAGGCTTCCAGCGCATTACGCTGTACACATTCCTTCTTGACGCACTGCAAAGCAGAAGCCTGCGCAAGTTGACCTCTCAACGAGAAAATCTCCGTATGCATCTCTTTCACTCTCGAACTAAGGTCGAAATAATCCTTCAACACCTTTTCCAATTGTTCCATTAGAAAAGAATATTGATCTTTCACCAGTTCGCTGAACTCTTTGACTTCCTGCGCCATTTCTTTGCGCTTCTTACGATTACCACCCAAGAAAGGCAAAATCGTCATTATAATATCGAGAATTTTATCTAACATGATTTTTTCTATTAAATGAAGAATGAAACATAAAAACGAATGAAACGAACGAAAAAAGAGAATTGAAAAAGAAGAAATCCCAATGAGGACAATAAAGCCTATGAAATCAATTAAGCCCATCAAGATAACAAAAAACAATAAAGACAACAAAGCCTACAAAACCCAAGAATCAAACCCATAAAGAAAGAGAACCGGAAACCATCCCCAAGCCTTTCATCCCTGGTTCCCAGTTCCCGATTCTCAATTCTTCATCCAGCCTTATGCCGCCGGGTCCGGGGCCTCTCCGCTTCCGCCGCCACCGGGATTTCCACTGCCGCCGGGATTTCCGCCCCCGTTCTCATCATCGGAGCCGTCCACCCCTTTTCCTGCAAGAACGAAATCCACATTATTCTCCCCCCGGGTCGTGGTATGACTGGTATTCACCAGACGAAGCGCCTTATCAGCGACGAAACGCACATTCACCCGGCGAATACTGCGCACCGTGCAATCCTTCTCCTTTTCTGTCCCCTCGCTGCTTAACGTGATATGAAAGGTTCCCAACCCATCAATCTTCACCTTATCACCTTGTGTGAGCGACAAACGCAACTGCTCCACAAAAGCCTCGATGGAATGTTTCACATCTCCTGCCGTCAGCGAAGAATTCGCCTCGATGGCATCCGCCAGCTTATTGACATCCATCACTCTCACTGTACCCGATTTCTGGCGTACATAATACAACATCTGCGAATCTTCCTGATTCACATACTTTCTGCGCTGATAGCGCTCCACCAATACATTCATAATTTAAAAAAGTTAAGGTTTAAGTAATAATATTTTCTCTTCTTTCGACATCACAAAGATACAAAATCAAACATCAAAAGTCAAGTTTTTACCCGTTTATTTTCTTCCTGATCACAACTAAAAATAGAAAGATAATTCTAAAATAATAGCGTATAAATATGCATCCTATTAGTCAAACAAAAGCACCAATCACTTGGCATGTTTCAGCAAATACTCCAAAGGCGGCACATAATCACCGATTTTCGTCATTTCCGGATTATGGTGAAAGTAGGCATTTCCTGTCTCCCCGTTGCGCTGCTTGGCCACAATCACCACGCCCAGTCCCTCCGTCGGGTAACCGCTATCCTTGTCCGTCGTGATACGAGCCTGTGCAGGACGATAGAGCAACATCACCACGTCCGCATCCTGCTCGATGGCGCCACTCTCGCGCAACTGGCTCAACTCCGGCCGCCGGTCGATATGCCCCTCTGCCAAACGATTCAACTGGCTCAACAGCACCACCGGCACATTCAACTCCTTAGCCAGCATCTTCGCTTTCCGAGTGGCTTGTGCCACCTCCTGCTCACGGTTACGGTTACTTTGCCCCGTCGTCATATCGCAAAGCTGCAAATAATCAACAAAAATCACGTCACACTCCCCCCGGCTTTTCAGCAACCGCGCGCTTGAGCGCACATGATCCATACTCACCACCGTACTGTCATCCACGTGTATCCGCAAGCGCGAAAGTTCTGCAGCCGCCGCACGTGCCTCCGACATCTCCTGCTCGCTGGGCACTCCTGTCCGCCAATGTCGCTGGTTGACTTCGCTCGCCGCCATCAACCACCGGTCTGCCAACCTCTCCCCCTGCATTTCCAAACTGTACACTACCACGGCACGCCCCGCCATCGCCGCGCTACGTGCCAAATGCAACGCTAAAGCCGTTTTCCCCACCGAGGGACGGGCGGCGAGAACCACCAGATCACCGTCCTGCCATCCGGAGGTCATACGATCCAAATCCGTCAGCCCCGTCGGAACACCTGTCACGCCGTTCACACTCCTGATGATACGCCGCTCGGCATCCTTCATCGTGTCCGCCATCAGCGTATCCATATCGCGCATACAGTCGTTATGCCCGAACTCACCCTCCAGACGGTCGAGCAAATTATGAGCATCTACCAGCGTATCGGCAATATCCAGCGTATCGTCCAGCGAACAGGCAAGCAACTTATTCAACCCCACAATCATCTCACGACGCAAATATTTCTCGTGCACGATCTGCGCATGATACTCGATATGCGCGGAGCTTGCCACCCTGCTGCTAAGCAAAGTGACCTGATACGCCCCGCCCGCTTCTTCGAGCGTCCCCCTGCGGAGAAGCTCTTCTTTTACAGTCAGAATATCCACCTTCGTACCCGCCTGGTACATTGCCAGCAAAGCCGAGAAAATCAGTCGATGGCGCTCCACGTAGAACATTTCCGGACGGAGCTTGTCCGCTACCAGCGGCAGAGCCTCCTGCTTTATCATACAAGCTCCTATGATGGCTTCCTCTATTTCGGGAGCCTGTGGCGAAACTCTATTTTCCGTATCCATCTTCCACCTCAATATTCGTTCAAGAATGCCTTGTTTGCCAAGTAAGAAGAGGCGTGCAAGAGAAAGTTGGCGTTCGTCTGATGGAAGTAATATTCCTCGATGTGCCCGACGGCCAGTTCCCGTTCCTTGTCGCTCAACTTCTTCCATTCGCGCTGCGCCTTGGCAATGTTCTCTTTGGGAAGCTGGGTGACGTTGTGATACTCGTTCCAAAAGAGGAGAAACTTCTCTTTAGCTTCCTTCTTCTGCCGCTTCACACTGTCGGGTTCGGCCTTAGGCACGCTCACCCAGCTCTCATAATCCACCACCCGGATATGCAGGGCGGAAGTGTCGTCGTGCGAAATAATTTCAATCACTCCTTTCGACTTCAAACCCTGCATGAAACGGTACGTCCTGCTGACAGACCAATGAAAAACATCGCTCCAACTCCGGTAGCTGCGCAGGCTTTCGCCTCTTTTACACACACTCTTCTTGCACCAGTAATCGGTATATTCCGTTTCGGAATAGTTCACTTTCATAAGCAATTTCAAGAAAGCCTCTATGTCGCCTTCATGGTTGTCGCAATTCTTCATATACTCTGCGAACATCAGTTTGGGAATAATAATATAACCGTTTCCGGACATTTGTTGAAGATTGAAATTCTGCATATCTAATGTTTTAAAATTTTCGGCAAAGGTATTCCATCCGGCATCAATCCCCTAATCGGATAGACGGTATCAGAGGTATTTGAATGTAAATCGTATGTTCGGAACTGTAAATATCTTCTTTACCAGACTTATACAAGCTCCCGGGAAGCGAAGGAAAAAAACAGAGACTCCGTTTGCCTGAAACGGAGTCTCTGTAAGTATCAAACGAAAGCTCTATCCGACAGATTCGGAGCCTCTGTCCGAAGGCTGAAAAACGACTTTTTAACGGAACGCATAGCGGAACACTTTCAAACAGCAGATAACTCACTATATCACAACCCGTTACCTACCATTTCCAAAAGACGTCCCGAACGCTATGCGGAACTATTATAAATATATAAATAATAAACTATATATTTAAAAATATATAGTTCGATTTTCCATTTTTGAAGATTAAAGTTTCTTTTCGTCAAACAGGGTCAGATAAATATGGGGCACTACAATATAGGGAGGTCCCAGGTACAGGACAATGATCTCCTGCATCTTCGGACTTAAATATGTGGTATGAGAAGTATAACCCAAAGCACTCAATTTTGCGGCGAGAGCTAAATCTTCATCAATTCTTTCACGCATTCTTTTTCTGGACAAATCAATTCCCGGATTGCCGGGAAAGTATTCCATTGCCAACTGGGAAAATGGTTTGAAACCATTAATAACGTAGCCCTCCTGGGCTATCTTTCTTTCATTCATTGTGTAAATGTTTAATTAATACATGACTCCTGTTCATCAGGTTCATATTTTTCGCAAAATTATAAAATTATTCCCATTAATTATAGATAAAATATTTTTATTTTTATACTTTAAATTGCAGATGTCCGATTATATTTACATTTTTGTTTTACTAATTTAAACAAATATGATAATTCGTAAATAATAATTATTAAAAAAAAACTGAATGAAGAAAGAAAATCTATTCTCGTTTATGAGGCAAGTGACTGCCGAATTGCAAGGAAGGGGAAATTTGGGGACTGCTCATGTATATAAAAGCACCTTGAATGCGATTCTCACTTTTCAGGGGTCCGAGAAGTTAATGTTCCGTCAGCTGACGTCCGAATGGGTGAAACGTTTTGAAATCAGTCTGCGCGAACGCGGATGCAGTTGGAACACGGTGTCTACGTATCTCCGAACGCTGCGGGCAGTTTACAACCGTGCCGTAGACCGGCGGAAAGCTGTGTATGTACCTCATTTGTTCCGATCGGTCTATACGGGTACACGTGCCGACCGCCAACGTGCGTTGGATGGTGAAGATATGAGAAAAGTATTCACCCGGCTGCCCCAGTCCCGCATCCCTCCTATGGTGGAGAAAGCACGCGATTGGTTTATCCTGATGTTTCTGCTTCGCGGATTGCCGTTTGTCGATCTGGCCTATCTCCGCAAGAATGATTTGCAAGGAAATGTGATTACTTACCGCCGCCGCAAAACAGGCCGTTCCTTGTCCGTGACGCTGACACCGGAAGCAATGTCCTTGTTGCAAAAACACATGAACCGCAACTCTGAATCGCCCTATCTCTTTCCCATCCTGCGAAGCAAAGAGGGAACGGAAGAAGCATATCGTGAATATCAGCTGGCATTGCGCAACTTTAACCATCAATTGGCATCATTGGGAAAAATGTTGGGACTTGAAGACAAGTTGAGTTCTTACGCCGCCCGCCACACGTGGGCTACCACAGCTTATTACTGCGAAATCCATCCGGGAATCATTTCCGAAGCAATGGGACATTCATCTATCACCGTGACGGAGACATACTTGAAGCCCTTTCATAGTAAAAAAATAGACGAAGCAAACAGACAGATTATAGATTTCGTGAAGCAGTTAACAGGCCACGCAATACACTAAGGAACAGACCGTTACTTTGTAGGTAACGAAAGAAATCGATGCCGCAAAGATGAGCACATTTCTTAAAATATCCAAATTAAATCGAACATTTTTTCTAATAAAACACTCAAAAACGGAATAATACAATCAGAACACGAGACTTCTTTGTATCAAGGCTTCATTAATGTCTGAATTTTAGCAAAAGAATCCCTCTCCTCTGCCGCTTGTCAGAAGCAGGGGTAAGATATTTTATTATCAAAATCGTCTTTCAGCATCGCGGCTACTCCCGAAAGAGCAGACACGAAGACTCTTCCGTTACCTACAAAGTAACGGATGTGGGAAATAGCTATATGTAGGTTGAACTAGAGGTACAATAATCTCAAAATACAATAAGATGCTAATGCGCAAATTTTATCTTTTACTTTTGTTTTTGCCGTTTCTACTGCCTGTCAGTTCTATGGCACAGAATCAGATTCCTGATACCGTTTATGTTTTTCGCTTTGTTTCCCATAAGGATATGTTCTATGTCCCGTGGAAAGATAACGAAACACAGTTGGATCATCTTTTGGCTGTGGTTGAAACCCACAAAGCTACCATTCTTAGTGGTGAAGTCCCTTTATTGATAGACGGCTATTGCGCTTCCGAGCCCACATCTGTCGAAAATCTAAAACTCGCCAGAGTCAGCAGCAACCGTGTGAAATCCGAACTGATCCTCGAAAAAGGCTTGAATGAATCCTGTTTTATCACTCACAACCACACTGCACCTTATGGGGATTTACGACATGTTGTTATCGTTCGTCTGCGTTTTCCTCAAGAAGAAGTAGAAGAAAAACCAATTGTCGAAGAAAAAGAAACGTTCATCATCGCACCGGAAAAACCGAAGCAGGAAACGCCCGCAGATTCAACATCCCCGACGGATACATCTTCGGAAATGACTGAAACTCCGTTGAAGGCATCCGACTTTCATCATCTCACTCTGCGTGCCAACCTGCTTCATTGGGCTACTCTTACTCCGGATTTAGGATTCGAATGGCGGATGAACCGTCATTTCGGTCTCTTGCTCAACGGTAGTTGGACCACATGGAGCTGGGACCATAAGAACCGTCGCTATGCCCTTTGGAAAGTCTCTCCCGAAGTGCGTTATTACCTGGGCAAACAAGGCAAAGGCTTTTTAGGTGTCATGTATCATACGGGCGAGTTTCATTATAAATTGGGCAAGACCGGCAAGCAAGGCAATTATCAAGGCGGAGGACTGACAGGCGGTTATATCTTCAACCTGAACCGTTCGCTTTCTCTCGACTTCCACGCCGGAGCAGGCTACACTTACGCTGACTATGACGAATACGCACTCATCAATGATGTCCGCGTCCACAAAGGCAGTAAGACAAAAAATTATTGGGGTATTAACCAACTAGGAATCACACTGATATGGAAACTAATAAAATAACCTCCCGCGCAGCCCTTTTTTGCGGGGTCGCCTTGATGCTGACCTCTTGCGTTAAAGACGATATTGATAACACGCCCCATCCTTCACAGGGAGCGATAGTGATTACAACAGATTGGAGCAGCCGTGCAGACCAGGCCGTGCAGCCTGTATCGTATACGCTTCGTGTGTCCGGCCAGTCCGGGCAAAGCGACGAACAGCCCGTGAAGGGAAACACGAATATTTTTCATTCTTTGCTTGCTCCGGCAGCTTACGAATTATTGGTTTATAACACCCCCGAAGCCATAACCGTCACCGGTGATGTTGCCACGATAGCTTCGACAGACGAAAATAACATAGAAGCTCTTCCCGGTTATCTCTTTTCCGCTACGCAGACATTGGACGTAGTAAAAGATGACACCTTATTTGTAACAGTGGGAATGTTGCAACATATTCGTCAGCTGACGTTGGTGCTGAAACTCAAAGAAGGAGATCACGACCGCATCACCAGTTTAAATGCCACATTGAGCGGCATTGCCTCCAGTATAAATCTCGCGACCGGAGCATGGGTTTCCCCGACAGGAGTATCCCTTTCTCCTGTTTTTGAAAAAACAGAAGAAAAGGACGGAACGCCGACACTGACCGCCACGATCCGTTTGTTGGGAATTATCGCGGAAGAAAAACAGGAGCTTAGAATAGCTGTTGCATTAAACAACCAATCGGTGTACACGATAAAGACAGACCTTACCGAAGTATTGCAGAAATGTTTCGACGGTTCGATGACTCCGCTGGTATTGGGGGCCAACTTTGACTTGCCTTCCCAAGGAGATTTTTCCGGTAATATAAATAGTTGGAATTCGGTAGAAGGCGGACATGTGGATATTCATTGATTGCACGTGTTGTAAACAGAACAGAATAATAACAACAAATAGATTGAAAGACAATGGTGAAAAAGAAATTAGTACTTTATGTTGCGTTGGCTGCCTTATGGGGAGCTTGCGGCAATGACAACGAATCTCAACCGACCGCTGCGCCCGACGGACGTACGGCATTGACTGTAAAGGGCGAGATCGGCACAAAAGGGGCTTCCGTAAGCCGTGCCATAGATACGGACTGGGGCAGCAATGATAAAATTGGAATTTTTATGGTGTATTCCGGAAACGGTGTAGGGCTTACGTCGGAGAATATTTGCGACGGAGCAGACAATAAATGTTACATAACCCCCAATGGCAATGGCAAATTTGAACCTTCTGTCACGCCGGAAGAACCGGGAGAAGTGAATACAAATAGAATCTATTTTCCGATTATCGGTACAGTGGATTTTTATGCTTATTATCCATTTGTCACTCCGTTGACGGATTATACTTGTTCTCTGAATATTGCCGACCAAAGTAATCAGGAGGCTATTGATTTCATGTATGCCGACAAAGCGGAAGGGTATACAAAAAATAATCCGGTAGTATCGTTCAATTTTAGCCATCAACTTTCCAAACTGGTGTTGACTATTACACCGGGAGACGGATTGACTGCTGCTGATTTAGAAAACCTTAGTGTCACTGTGGGCGGACAACACACCACAGCCACATTTAATCTTTCCGATGGTACTCTGACGGCGGGTGCGGAAACAACAGACATCACACTACTTACAACAAAGTCCGGTGCTTTGTGTGAAGCAATTTTATTACCCGACGCGACTACATCGCGCACGTTGACTTTCGATTTGAACAATGACAATGATCTTCCTTTCACTTGGGAAATGGATAAAGCATTGGCAGCAGGCAGTAAGTATACGTATGACGTGAAGTTGCATCGTACAAAAATAGAGATCACAGGAGCTACTATTACCGAATGGACTCCGGTGAACGGCGGCGGAGTAGATGCGCATTAATTAAGTAGATTAATAATAAATATAAACTAAAAAAAATACAGTTATGAGAAAAGTCTATTTTTTTGCAGCTGCCTTGGTTGCAACATTGACAGGGTGTGATAATAGTGAAATGAACAATATCACCGATAGCAAACAGGTGGCAGTGGAAGTGACAGCCGGAATTGAAGGAGTAACAACGCGTATGAAAAATACGACATGGCAGTCTGGAGACGAGATCGGCGTTTTTGGAACGAGCGGTAAAATGAGTTATTCGAATTACCGTTATCAGTGGACGAGTGGAAATGCTTTTAAACCATATTCGAATGTTATTTATTATGGTGATGAGGAAGGTCAGTTTACGGCATATTATCCGTATGCTGCTGCCAAGGATATTACAGATAATAAGATTACAAGGAAGCTGCTAGAACAGTATTCTACGTATTTGGACGACCAGATAGATTTCCTGTATGCTGAAGCAACAGGTACAAAAGACGATCCTCAAGTTGATTTTCAATTTAAACATAAAATGAGTAAGGTGGTCTTAAAGTTAGTGCCAGGAAATGGTTATAATTCCGCGAGTGGTTTTGCGTCGTGGTGGAACATCGTTTTTTCGAATTTACATTCTCAAGTTTCATTTAATATTAAGACAGGCGAGGTGGAACCGATTGGAAGTGCAGAAGAATTGAATTTTGCTTATTCTGCTGTTTGGGGATTTAGTGGAAATTATGTTGCGGCAGATAATGCGACTTATTATACTTTTATAGTATGTCCCGGCGAACGTGTTGATGGAGGTATGAAGGTGGATTTAGTGTATAATAACAAGTACGACGGATATACTCTTCATACAACATTATTTACTGGCAGTCAGGTTTTTGAAACCGAAGCCGGAAAGGAATATACGTATACTGTAACCGTAAACAAGACGGATCTAAAAGTGGAAAATGCTATTATTTCTCCTTGGGATCCTGTAACTTTACCTAATGATGGAAAAGTGGATACAACTCTGTAAAAAACATCTCCGGAGCAAAAATCCCCTAGTAATATGCTAGTATGCTGAAGATGTAATACAAGTTCCCTAGTCCTCCTATTATATTAAAAGAGAAAGTAGAAAGCTCGGACTTTCCCGGACTTTCTACTTTCTCTTTGTCTTTAAACATCTTAGGACTGTAAATGTGGTATATCAAATTAAGTAAGAGACCATAGGTAGAAGAAAACATTGTTCATAATCGATTGAGTAACAGAAATAATGATTATCTTTGTAGGTACGTTCATTATATAAAATCAAAAGATGGAAACAACTGATCGCTATATCAGATTTGATTGGGCCATAAAACGCCTTTTACGCCAGAAAGCCAACTTCGGGGTGCTCGAAGGGCTTCTCACTGTACTCCTGAACGAGAAAGTAGAAATCATCGAACTACTGGAAAGCGAAAGCAACCAGCAGACTATTGACGATAAATTCAACCGGGTAGATATTAAAGCAAAAAATAGTAAAGGGGAAATCATTATTGTAGAAATTCAAAATACCCGTGAGCTGTATTATCTGGAACGCATCCTGTATGGAGTTGCCAAAGCAATCACCGAGCATATTTCGCTAGGCGAACGATACTATGAGGTGAAGAAAATCTACTCCGTGAGTATTCTTTATTTCGACATCGGTATAGGTGATGATTATCTGTACCACGGACAGAATACGTTTTTAGGCGTACATACGGGAGATCAATTATTGGTCAGCACCAAAGAAAAGAATGCGATAGTGAGCAAGCTCCCCAGCGAAATCTTTCCCGAATATTTCCTTATTCGGGTGAACGAATTCGACAAGGTAGCTGTCACTCCCCTTGAAGAGTGGATAGAATACCTGAAAACAGGCCGCATCCGACCCGATACGCAAGCCCCCGGTCTTGCAGAAGCTCGCCGGAAACTCGTTTATTATAATATGAATCCCAAAGAACGTCATGCTTACGACGAACATCTGAATGCTATCATGATTCAAAATGATGTACTGGATGGAGCCAAACTGGAAGGACGAATGGAAGGATTGGCAGAAGGACTTGCAGAAGGTAAAGCAGAAGGTAAAGCAGAAGGACTAGCAGAAGGCGAAAAGAATAAGCAAATCGAGATAGCCCGTAAGTTCAAAGAAATAGGACTTAGCACTGAAATGATTATTCAAGGTACCGGATTATCTGCAGAAGAAATTAACGCCTTATAATACATTCATAAAATAAAGCCCTACCAAGAAACGGTAGCGGATTATAAATTTAAAAGCCCCGTTTTGTCTTTTGATAAAACGGGGCTTTAAGATATAATAGATCAATGAAAACTATCGTTTCTTACCCAAGAAACGTTTTGCCAAATATTTACGTATCGGTTCGTCATACAGTTTCAGACACAGATAAGCAAGCACGATACTCAAGACAAAGACGCACACGGCTACGTGCCAAGTCTCGCCCAACGTATAGAGCTTATTCTCAATCAGCCATGCATAGAACAGGTACATCAACGGATAATGGATCACATAAACCGGATAGGATATATCCCCCAGAAATTTGCATACTTTTGTCGATTGCACGTCCGTAGTGGTGCCCGACGCTCCTATCCAAAGAATGATAGGGAAAGCCACAATCACACAAAACGCTTCATAAATACCATTCATGCAAAGCGGCTCCATTCCTTCGAGATAAGGAACAGAGAACAGGGCAATCAGCGCAATGGTACAGATCCAAAACGCACCCTTCACCTTCATAGGCTTGAAGTTGCGCGACATCAGCATACCCAGTGAGAAAGGGAAAAGCATACGCAACGAGCCGCCCAGGAAGTTAACCCCGTCCAGCGTCCAGCCCACTCCTATGTTTCCATAAGTGGAGACATTGAAAACGGCAAACGCTGCCAATGCTGCACCCAGCAACACCACAAATACCGTCAGCGTCTTGTTGGACAAGCGGCGGATGAACAACGCATACAGGATATTACCGATATACTCGAAAAATAACGACCAGCAAGGGCCGTTCAACGGAAACATCTCACCATTGCCACGAACTTCATATCCCACACCCGGCATGGCAGGAATGAAGAATATCGTGCAAAGAAGAGACAACATAATCATGGAGATGGCTACATGCGTTCCATCCCATTGCACACAACCCTGAATACAGAATGTGATAACACCCAATACGGCACCCATAACGACCATCGGATGAAGACGTATCAAACGGCGTTTAAAGAAATCTTTCATGGTGAGACTCTTGCCCCAACGGTCGTCATAAGCGTAACCGATCACGAAACCCGAAAGGATAAAGAAGAAATCCACGGCAAGATAACCGTGGTTGAGAGTCTCGATATTGCCACCACCGGCAAAAGCGTAACCCTCGAATACATGATACCATATCACCATAAGAGCCGCTACCCCGCGAAGTCCGTCAAGAAGATCATAATGTGCTTTGGTGTCTGCAAAGGCTGAAGAAGAAATGTTCGACATCTGTTTTTCTATTAGTTAGTTAGTATTTTCAGATGGCAAAGATACGGTTTGCGAAACGAAGTTCTTTTGCTTAAAAGCAAAAAAGCCCTGCCGAAAACTATTTTTTAGCACGTACCCGGCTAAGCGTGTAGATGGAAATGCCCAAAAAGGCAGCCACATACTTCAGCTTCACCCGGTTTATCAGTCCGGGATAGCGACGGTTGAACTGTTCGTACCGCTCTTTGGGCGAAAGCTGGAGCCGTTCCACAAACATGTGGCTAAGCTCTTTGTTGACATTCTGATGCAGGATGCGCCCCCAGTTGGCTATATCGATATAGGTTTCGTAGAGCATATTCAGCTTGTCGATATGGATGACGTAGATTTTGCAATCGGAAAGCGTTTCAATGCTCTCCACCGACGGTTGCTGATAGTAGAGCGAATCCATGCCGAACGTAATGTCGCCTTCCAGCGTGAACCACGTAGTAGTATCCTGTCCGTTGTGATGGAATACGGAACGGGCAATGCCCTCTTCAATGAAATAAACCAGGCGGTCTGTTACCCCCGACTGGACGATATAGGTATCTTTAGGATAATATCGCAGTTCCATATTCGCCTGAAGCGCCTGAAGCGCTTCATCGGATACCGGATAGATTTCTCTGATTTTTTGAATAATGTTTTCCATTTTGAGATTCCTTACTTGATATTCGACAGGCCACCGGACGGACATTTCTAATGACGCACCTTAGGATACTTATTATTGAAACGGAATCCCAAGCCGAGCATCAGATAATTAGGTGTCTGAAAGTTTTGGAGATTGTAACCGATGTGAAGGAAAGAGCTACGTGTCACGTCTATCTTCAACGCAAAGACCTGATACAGCCCCCGCAAATCGCCACGCCCCAGCACATTCGTTCCCAAACCGACATTGATGGTGAAAAACGGCATTACATACTCCGCCCGTCCCGAAAGTCCGAGAGCAAGCTGATGCTGAATGCCCGGCACAAGAAACCTGCGTCCGGAAGTGCCGCTGCCTCCATCGTAATCGTACTCCACAATCCGGTCTTCGGTGTACACATTGGCACTACCGTCATAAACACCGTCCAGCGAGACGCCGAATCGCAGCTTATAGTTGAGGTTGTACATCGGGGCAAAGTTGAATCCCGCCACGGGGTAACTGCCCGGTGAAGCTATCTGCTTCCCGCTTTCTACATACACGCCTTTCCGTCTCCACGAGCCGAACAACACAAGGTCGTAACTGATATGACGGGGAAAACGGGGAATATACGGCTTGACCAAAGACTTGGTCAGGTCGGATTCTTCACGGTTGAAGTTGTACACCAGACCGATTTTCGCTCCGGTGGTGTTCACTCCTGCGTTGGGGAATTTGGTGTTGCCGTTGGAGAAATGCGTAAAATCTCCGCCGATGATAAAATCGAAATAACGGGAAAGCGACCAATTGAGGTAGATACCTGCATTGAGATACGCATTCACCCGTGAACCTACCGCTCCGTTGTAGGAGTTGTAATCGTTATCGTATGGTTCCCATCCGGCGGAAAGACCGAAATTCCACTCGTAATTGAGCGAAAGACGGGGATTGAAACGGGCGATGCATGCGCCCTGAAAGACGTAGAACGTCACCGGATCACCGAGTTGCTTACGGTCGCCAAAGGTGGTGACGGCCAAGCCGAAGCCTTGGTAGGCTCCGCCGTAGATACGGTCGGCACAGGTGTTGGGACGAAACTTGAAGGAATATTTCAGATGAGCAGCAAAGGAACTTTGGATGGGCTTCCACCGTTCGTTCTCTCCTTGCAGGAAAGGATTGGTGGGGAACACGTATTGCGGCCGGGCTTCTATCCCCAATCGGTGAATGAACCGATGGGGAACGTAAGGAGCTACCGTGTCCATGCCACATTGCGGGAAACTGTTGCGCCGGAATCCATGAAGTTCTTCCTGCAATCTACGCACTTCTTCACGAAGTTCGCGGACGTCCTGCTGGAGTTGTTCCACGTCTTGCCTGACCTCTTTCACCTCCTGCCCCACTTCTTGCGCGCACAGCGAAGCAACGGGGAAAAGCAAGGCGGAACAGAATAGGATGATTTCCCGTCTGGGTATCTTTACTCTCATATCATAGTCTGGTTAGTCTTTTTCAGAACGAAGTTTATAAATGGAGCTTCTCGATAAACTGCGCTACATGATAGCCATCCATCAATCCATGATGGCAAGTGACGGAAACGGGCATCATCAGTCTTTCTCCTTCGCGAAAGTATTTACCGGTGGAGATTTTGGGAACGCTGTCGCCCGAACGCATATTGGTGGGATGCTTCATATCGGTGAAAGAGAGCCACGGCACAGCCGAATAATGAATGGCGTTAGGATGAAACGTACCTCCTTTGTTGAGTCCCGTAGTGGCTTGCAGGCGTTCCATCTCGGCTTTTGCCCGACGAATAAAGACAAGTTCGTCCGGATCGTATTCAAAAGCGGCAAAAGAAAAGGTGTGGTCGGCACGGCCCACAGTAGCTTCGGGCAGAAGACTGTCATAACACACCACTCGATTGCCTTCGATGCGGTAACGGAACTCTTCCACGGCAGCCGCGGCAGTCACGATGCGGTGAAGGACGAGCAGGGAAAAGGAAACGCCTTTGTCTTTGGCTTCCTGATACGCGCGCGTACAGTCTACGTTGACCGTCACTCCAAAAAACGGATCGTCAAAAGCACTGAAATGTTCGTAATGTTCTCTTCTGTTCCAAGTAGCAATATCAATGATCTTCTCTATCTGATTCATTCTAAACACTCTTTTTTAAGTTTCACCACAGATTAACACAGATTGAATTCGGACGCATCCTTTTTTCTTTTGTATCTCAACCATTATCGGTAATTAAGAATCTGTGTTAATCCGTGTAATCTGTGGTGAACAATAGATATACAATTACTGATGTTGCTCACGCAACAAGTCATTCACTGTCTTCACCGGGTTAAAGGTAGAAAGAGGAACTTCTACAAAGACGGTATTCCAGTCGCTCATCGCACCATTCCACAAGCCGGGAAGTTCGAGGGCTTTCAGGTCTTTACCGTTCTTCGATTTGTAGGAGATGAAGCCGGTAGCTTTATCTACATATTTCACCAGGTCGAATTTATGTCCTTTATAATCACGCACAGCGCATACGAGGTCTACCGGATTGAAGTGCGTACCCTTCTCGAACATTTCTTTCTTCTCCGGATCGTCCATGTCGATCTGCGAGCTTTCGAGAATTTGCAGGGAGATGGTTCCGTCGCTGTTGTAAGCAAGGAACGGACCGCCGCCGGGTTCGCCTACGTTCTTCACCATTCCGCAGACACGCATCGGGCGGTTGAACTTGTTTTTGAGGTAGATAGCCAGTACGGAGTCTTCGAGATCTTTTGTTTCCGGATTCTTGCAGAAGAGTTTCTTTTGCAGGAATTGAAGCATTTCCATCATCTGGTCGTGCGTATACTTGCCGCTGTCGAGCAGCGTGAGGTATTCGAATACTTGTTTTTGCAGGGTCACGAGCACTCCGGCAATCAGTTTCTTATACGTAACGGTGTCGTCTTTCAAACGGTCGGGCACTACGTTGTCGATGTTCTTGATGAAGATGATGTCTGCGTCCAAGTCGTTCAGGTTCTCAATCAGCGCGCCGTGACCACCGGGACGGAACAGTAGTTTGCCGTTGTCGCGGAACGGTTGGTTGTCCATATCGGCAGCAATGGTGTCGGTACTTGGCTTCTGCTCGGAGAAGGTGATGTAATAGTCTACGCCGTAACGTTTGGCGAAGTCGTCCACTTTTTCCGTCACGAGCTTCTTAAAAAGTTCGCGGTGTTCGGTAGACACGGTGAAGTGTACGTTCACTTTGCCGCTCTTGCCGGCTGCATACAGAGCACCTTCGGCAAGATGTTCCTCCATCGGAGTACGGGAGCCTTCGGGATATTTATGGAATTTGAGCAGACCTTTCGGTAGTGCGCCATAATTCAGTCCGGCAGTCTCCAACAAGGCGGACACCACTGCTTTATAGTTGCCTTCTTCCATCAGTCCGGGAATGTCTTTTCCGGAGATACGCTGGCAGGCCACATTCAGATCGTCATAGAAAGCAAAATTCTTGATTCCGTCAAAGAAAGACTGTTCGAACTTGGTAGTCGGCTGGTCATAATCGGCGGACAGAAACTCGAATAGATTCTTAAACATACGACTTGCAGCACCGGAGGCAGGCACGAACTTCACAACAGTCTTATCTGTGTTTGTATATGCATCCCAGGCGGCCAGATAAGCCTTCTGTTCTTCTGCGTCGGGAGCTAATATGCCCTTTTCGATGGAAGCTGCCGCATCCAGTTTTAAAAAGGGAAATCCCGTCTGGAAGCATGCTAATTGTTCTGCAATTTGCTCTTCCGTGATGCCTTTCTTGGCAAGCAACTCTTTGTCCTGTGTCGTTATCATAATATCTAATTTTATTAATTGATGCCCAAAAATACAAAATGTTATTTACTTCTTGCCGAATAACCGGAAAAAAAACTACTTTTACATCGAATTAACAAGATTGAATATGGACGACTTTTTTACATTGGAGGAAAAAAAGGAGCTTTTTTCACTCTATCGACATTTATTGCAGTCTGCCGGAGACAGTATTTTCTGGAGAGATTGCCAAAAGTTAAAGAAACATCTTATCAAGGCGGCCCAATGTAACGGTCTGCAACGCAATAACTTCGGGATGAATCCCGTTATCAGAGATTTACAAACAGCAGTGATCGTTGCCGAGGAAATCGGTATGAAAGGTTCGTGCCTGATCGGGATCATGTTGCACGAAATCGTGAAAGGTCATGTATTATCTATCGACGAGGTGAACGCCGAATATGGTGAAGACGTGGCAAGCATCATCAAGGGATTGGTGAAGACGAACGAGCTGTATGCCAAAAGCCCTGCCATCGAGTCGGAGAATTTCCGTAATCTGCTGCTGTCGTTTGCGGAGGATATGCGCGTAATCCTGATTATGATTGCCGACCGCGTGAACGTGATGCGCAAAATAAAGGATACAGGCAACGAGGAGGACCGGATCAAGGTGGCAAACGAAGCAGCGTATCTGTATGCTCCGCTGGCCCACAAGCTGGGATTGTATAAGCTGAAATCAGAACTGGAGGATTTGTCTCTCAAATATACGCAGAAAGAGACATATTATTTCATCAAGGATAAGCTGAACGAAACGAAGGCTTCCCGCGACAAGTATATCGCCGCTTTTATCGAACCGATCCAAAAGAAGGTGGCGGAAGCGGGACTGAAGTTCGACATCAAGGGACGCACGAAGTCGATTCATTCGATATGGAACAAGATTCAGAAGCAAAAGACTCCTTTTGAGGGGATTTATGACTTGTTCGCCATCCGTATCATCCTGGATTCGGAACCGGACCCGGCGAAGGAGAAGCAGGAGTGCTGGCAGGTGTATTCGATTGTGACGGATATGTACCAGCCGAACCCGAAGCGTCTGCGCGACTGGCTTTCAATACCGAAGAGTAATGGTTACGAGTCGTTGCACATCACCGTGATGGGCCCGGAAGGGAAATGGGTGGAAGTGCAGATACGTACCCGACGGATGGACGAGATCGCGGAACGCGGACTGGCTGCGCACTGGAGATATAAAGGTATCAAAGGAGAAACGGGCTTGGACGAGTGGTTGACTTCCGTGCGGGAGGCGTTGGAGAACGCGGACAACGACTCGATGAAGGTAATGGATCAGTTTAAGATGGATCTCTACGAGGATGAAGTGTTTGTCTTTACGCCCAAGGGGGATTTGTTCAAGCTGGCTAAAGGGGCTACGGTGCTCGATTTTGCTTTCCATATACATAGTAAGTTGGGATGCAAGTGTATCGGCGCGAAAGTGAACGGCAAGAATGTGCAGTTGAAGCAGAAGTTGAACAGCGGCGACCAGGTGGAGATCATGACTTCAAACACCCAGACTCCGAAACAGGACTGGCTGAACATCGTGACGACTTCCAAAGCACGCACCAAGATACGCCAGGCGCTCAAAGAGATGGTGGCACGCCAACATGCGTTTGCCAAAGAGACGCTGGAACGGAAATTCAAGAACCGCAAACTGGAGTATGATGAAGCGACCATGATGCGCCTCATCAAGCGTTTGGGATTCAAGAACGTGACGGAATTTTATCAACGGATTGCCGATGGCGGACTGGATGTGAACGAGATTCTGGATAAATACATCGAACAGCAGAAACGGGACAGCGATACACACGATGAAATTGTTTATCGGAGTGCCGAAGGGTATAATTTGCAAACCGCGCAGGAGGAAACGACATCTAAAGAGGATGTACTGGTGATTGACCAGAATCTGAAAGGACTGGAGTTTAAACTGGCTAAATGTTGTAACCCGATTTATGGCGATGATGTGTTCGGGTTCGTAACGGTGAGCGGCGGTATCAAGATACACCGGTCGGATTGTCCGAACGCGAACCAGATGCGCGAACGCTTCGGCTACCGCATCGTGAAGGCTCGCTGGGCGGGCAAGTCGGAAGGTACGCAATATCCGATCACGCTGCGCGTTGTAGGACATGATGATATTGGTATCGTGACAAATATTACTTCGATCATCTCGAAAGAGAATGGTATCACGCTACGTTCTATCGGTATTGATTCGAACGATGGGTTGTTCTCTGGCACACTGACGGTAATGGTGGGTGATACGGGGCGTTTGGAGGCTCTTATCAAGAAATTACGGACGGTGAAGGGAGTAAAACAGGTGAGCAGGAATTAAAATTAAGACAGAAGAACAAAAGAACATATTTTTGGACACGTATGATGAAAATCAAAAAACAATCATCACTCCTGAAATATGTTCTTTTGTTCTTCTGTCTATTTTATCTTACCTTCTTCTTTATATAATAAGGATAAGTGACCAATACGAAGAACAGCAAAGCGATAGAAGCTACCATCTGTCCGGTATGGAGCATCTTGTCTGTATCCAATTCCATGTAGCACGCAGTAGCGATACCCAGGGAGATACCAACTTCGCTTGCCAACAAATGGGTAGTGTTGGCTGTTCCGCGTTGGCAATGATGGGATAGTTTCACAAATATCATCAGGAATTCCGGCATGGTTAAACCTAAACCCAATCCCAAGAGTACGGAAGAGATGCCTATCGAAAGGTCTGTGTTCAATAAGGACATGGCTACCATTTCCAACCCGATTCCTATAATGACCAAGCGCAGTGTCTTCTCTTTAAAAAAGAACAGGCGCGCGATGAACAGGGAGATAATGTATCCGAGGGTTGTGCCGACAAAGAACGGTACGGGGATTCCCACGTTTCCGAGTACGAAATCGTTTAGGAAAGGGTGTACCATTGGAATCAGTAAGCCCGGAACAAATGTTATCAAAATCAGGTTGATAGCGGGAACCCATCCACGAAGCAATAAGAAGCGGTCGAAGGAATAGAGTTTAGTGACAATCGGCGCACGGAAAGGTACATATACCCCCGATAGCATGAGAATTCCTACAGCTCCGGTTATGACAGATACAGTGAGCAGGTTTTGGAATGAGTGGCTTTGATAGAGCCACACTCCGAGGATAATCCCCAAAAGCATTCCCAAACGTACCGTCCACGAGAAGCTGACATTTCCCGCGCTCCGCAGTGTGGAGTGGGTGATGTCGATAGCCAAGGTGATACCGGCAGTAGTGCCTATGCCAAAGGCCAGTCCTTGCACGGTACTCAACAGGATTAGTTCTGTGAAGTTCGTCACAAAGGCGTACCCAATCGTCGCCACTACCATCAGGGCAGCGGCAAACATACATACGTATTTACGTTTATAGGCATCTACCAGGTAAGCATGGAAAGGACCGATGAGGAACATCCCCAAGGTGAAAAAAAGAAAGATTACTCCTGTCTGTGCGGCCGGCACTCCGAGACGGTCGGCCATCTCTACGGAAAGTACCGGAAATAACACATACAAGGATATAAACAACAGCAAATTAGCTACACATATCCGCATAAAATGAACTGTCCACAATTTAACTGCCATATACTATCTTAATATTGTTCCTTCTCGTTGGGGAAGTAGCAATTCTTCACGTCGGAAACGTAACGGCTGATGGCGTCGGTCATCACCGTGTACAAGTCAGCATAACGACGTAAGAAACGCGGACGGAATCCGTTGTTCATGCCAAGCATGTCCTGAATAACCAATACCTGACCGTCTACGTGGCCGCCGGCACCGATTCCGATGATAGGAATAGTGAGTTCGGAAGCTACACGCTCTGCAAGGGTAGCGGGGATTTTTTCGAGTACAATGGCAAAACAGCCTGCTTCTTCCAATAAATGGGCGTCGCGAATCAGTTTGTCGGCTTCGGCTTCGTCTTTGGCACGTACGGTATAGGTTCCGTATTTGTTAATGGATTGAGGCATGAGTCCCAAATGTCCCATCACAGGGATACCGGCGCATACGATACGTTTCACCGTGTCAATGATTTCTTCACCGCCTTCGAGCTTCAATGCGTCAGCGTGACTTTCTTTCATGATGCGGATAGCGGAAGCAAGTCCCTCCATCTCATTGCCTTGGTAAGATCCGAAAGGCATATCAACTACCACCATCGCACGCTTTACACCACGTACTACGGATTTGGCATGATAAATCATTTGGTCGAGCGTGATAGGTAATGTAGTCACGTTACCTGCCATTACGTTAGAAGCGGAGTCGCCTACCAGGATTACGTCCATTCCCGCACCGTCTACAATCTGTGCCATTGTGTAATCATACGCAGTCAGCATAGATATTTTTTCGCCTCTCTGTTTCATTTCAACCAAGCGATGAGTAGTCACCTTTCTTGTGTCATCTGATATATAACCAGCCATGTCTTTTTAATTTATGATTTATGAATTATGATTTATGTCATTGATGTCTGCGCATTTGAACGCTTTCAAAAATTGCGGCAAAGTTATAACATTTAATTCATAACTGGGAAAGAAAAGCAAAAAATCCTTTCAAATGCTTCGCTTGGATAGTTGGAAGGCATTTGAAAGGATGGGTGGGTCTCACTATTTTTATTTATCTCGGTTATTTTTCTTATTTCATTTATTAATATAATATAAGTGAGGTAACTATTTAAAAATAATGCCGTTATTTATGGAGAGAGAGCATTTTTTCGTATGTCATGCTGGTGAAGTCGTCTATTATATAATGGGCTTTTCCGGTGATGGCTTCGCGTGAGTTGGTGGTGGCAAGTCCGATCACGGTTGCCCCGGAAGTCATGCCGGCTTGCAGGCCGTGGAAAGAATCCTCAAAGACGTAGGAGTTTTCGGGGGTGGCTTCAAAGATTTCCATTCCCAACAGGAAACAGTCGGGAGCGGGTTTTGAACGGGCAAACATTTCTCCTGTCAGGATGCGGTCTACCATTCCTTTAAATTCGGGATGGGCATTGTAGACGTTTGCCATCTTCTCTTCGTTGGAGCTGGTGACTACGGCTATCTTTGCACCGTTCCGACGAAGATCGGCTATGAAGGCTTCTACTCCGGGGATGTATTCGTAGGACATCTTTTTCTCGTAAACATTGAGTTCAGCGCTTATTTCGAGCTGTGCTTCGGGTTTGTCCGCGAAATGCTTTTCATAGATTTGTAATAGCGTCTGTCCCTTGATACGGCGTCCGAAATCTTCTTCATTCAGATATTTCCGTCCTTGCTCGTCCCAAAAAACAGTGTACTGCGTTTCTGTATCCATGATGACACCGTCAAAGTCGAAAAGTGCTGCAATTGTTTTCGTTGTATTCATATTAAACTGTCTTTTTACCTAAAACGTTAAACCTTGTGTATCTATCGCCGCAAAGTTCCGAATAATCATCGAATCAGGCAAATAATTCGTACCTTTGCAAAGCTAAAAAAAACGTAACATACGTTTTTATCCAACAAAATCTACTGGCGCATGAGCAAGAACGACCCGCACATTTTAGGCAAAGAACGTATCGGCAAATTGCTGTTACAATATTCCATTCCTGCGATTATCGGAATGACGATTACTTCTATCTATAACATCATTGATAGTATCTTCATCGGACATGGCGTAGGACCGATGGCTATTGCCGGACTGGCTATCAGCTTCCCGCTGATGAATCTTGTTGTCGCTTTCTGTACACTGGTTTCGGCTGGTGGGTCTACCCTCGCCTCTATCCGTTTGGGACAGAAGGATATGAAAGGGGCTACGGAAATTTTGTCACATACGCTGATGCTTTGTATCACAAATTCTCTTTTCTTCGGTATTCTATCTTTTATCTTCCTGGATGATATACTGACTTTTTTCGGAGCCAGCGCCGACACCCTTCCGTATGCACGCAGCTTTATGCAGGTGATTTTGCTGGGAACTCCCATCACTTACACAATGATCGGGCTGAACAACGTGATGCGCGCTACCGGATACCCCAAAAAGGCTATGCTTACTTCAATGGTAACGGTGGTGGCTAACATCATCCTCGCTCCTATCTTTATCTTCCACTTCGAATGGGGAATGAGGGGTGCGGCTACGGCAACGGTTATCTCGCAGTTAATCGGTATGGTGTGGGTGGTGAGCCACTTCACCAAGAAAGACAGTACGGTGCATTTTGAAGGGAATATCTGGAAAATGAAACCGAGGATTGTAGAAAGTATCTTCGCCATCGGTATGTCTCCATTCCTGATGAATGTGTGTGCGTGTGCCATCGTGATTATCATCAATAACAGTCTGCAAGACTATGGGGGCGATATGGCTATCGGCGCGTATGGCATCATCAACCGGTTGCTGACGCTTTATGTAATGATTGTGTTGGGGCTGACTATGGGTATGCAGCCAATCGTAGGCTACAACTTCGGCGCACAAAAGATAGACCGGGTGAAACAAACGCTGCGACTGGGGATTATCTCCGGGGTAGTGATTACGAGCAGCGGGTTCGTGATTTGTGAGTTCTTCCCTCATGCCGTATCGGCTCTCTTCACCGATAGTGATGAATTGATTGATTTGGCGGTAGGCGGTATCCGGCTGACTGTGTTGATGTTCCCGTTTGTAGGGGCACAGATTGTAATCGGTAACTTCTTCCAAAGTATCGGCAAGGCAAAAGTCAGTATTTTCCTTTCGCTGACGCGTCAGTTGCTTTATCTTTTGCCTTGCTTATTACTGTTCCCTAACTGGTGGGGATTGGAAGGAATTTGGATCAGTATGCCGGTATCGGATGCGCTGGCGTTTATTACAGCCGTTGTCAGTCTGATGATTTACATCAAGAAGGTTTCCAAACAGCATCCGGTAATAGCAGAATAAGGCGGTGTCTGCCCTATTCTGCCATTTATTCTATTCGGCCTATTCTGCCTTAATGCTATTGACCGGATTCTCGTTCGCGATATGCCATGCTTTCAGAACAACACAGATTACAATCAGTAATTGGACGAACAAGGCAGTAGCAGCAAAAAGCAATGGATTCAAATCAATCTGCTCGGCAAATTGGTCGAGCCATGCCTGTCCTGCAAAATAAGAAACGGTAGTGCCTACTAGGATAGAAATCACTGAAACGTATAAAATGTCACGTGTCAGTAATCCGAGGATATGAGATGCTTCGGCTCCATTCACTTTCCGGATAGCTATCTCTTTGCTCCGGCGCTGGGTTTCATCGTTCACATAGCCAATCAATCCCATGATAACGATCAGTAGGATAAAGGCGGAAGTGATCCAGACGGAATTGCGGAAGCGGTATACGTCTTTATAGATATTTTTCACCATTTGATCTACCAGGATAAAACGCAAGGATATATTCGGATAGGTGTTTTCTACAAACTCATTCAGACGTTTCAGATTCTCATTATATGGTTCTTTCAAGCGGACATCAAAGGCGTGGTTGGCATTTTCATCTCCAATCAGGACAATAGGAGATTGCGCCCCATAAAAGCTGTTATTGCGAATGTCACGAAATACACCTACAATCGTTCCTTGAATGTCATTCACTGTTTTACCTACTGCTCCGTCGATCCATTTCATCAGACGCACCAGTTCTTCGTTTACCAATAAGTCGTTCTGCTTTTTCAGTGTAGTACCTTCTATAATCTTAATACCCATTACTTCAGGATAGTTGTAATGGCAGGAGTTGTAATTTAGGGTAGCAATCCGCTTACCGTCATTTCCCATCAGTCCGCGTGTCCAGTACTCGCCCAACACCCCATTCACGGCAACGGTCACTCCTTCTACCATCGGCTGGCGGTTCAAATCGTCTTTGATATGCTCTACCGATTCTTTAGGCAACCATGTCTGCGCTTGAGCTAATCCGGGCACGACGATACCCATATCACGGCTCATCAGATGACTGTACTGCAACAGAGTGACCAGCAACAATCCCAAGACGAAAGAAACTCCCGTAAACTGCACAAACAATAACGAACGTTTCCACCCTTTCTTCCCATCTGTATACCGGCGGAATACCTGCGTGACAGGGATACGGGAGAATAATCGTCCCGGTATGCCACCTGCCAGTATGAAGAGAACAAGGATAGTGAGCAACGGTACCCACAACGTTTCCCAAGTGAAAAGTGAGGAAAGACGGACGGAAAGTAAATCTTCAATCAGACCACGCGCATTGATTATCAGTAAGAAACTAAGCAATACGGAAAGAATGACAAGGATTCCCGTCTCTGCCATAAACATTCTGAAAATATGGGTGGAACTGGCTCCATTGCACTTATGTACTCCCACTCCTTTTGCACGACGGCTTAAAGTAGCAATGGATATCAGCATATAGTTCATGATAGCCACAAAGAAGATAGCAAAACCCAAAAATCCGTAAATGACCAAACGCTTTTGTACATCGGGAGAAGCCAGATGACGTTTCACCAATGGAAGGACGCTAAATTCAATTTTCCAGCCATCATACTCTAAATCTGTATATTTCCCGATCACCCGCTGAATGTCAGCATTCACTTTGTCAATGTCCGAAGCATGGCGCAAACGAAGGAAAGCGTAAAAGACATCATTTCCTCTCCAGCCGGCTCCTGCATGATACCCTCCATTCTGATGAACAGATATCACGAAATCATGGGTGAGCATCGTATTTTCCGGTACATCTTTGTAGATCCCACGTATGGTCAGTGTGTTTTGTTTTTCAACAGAAAGCACTTTACCAACAGGGCTTTCATCTCCAAACGTCTCACGGGCAAAATGCTCCGAAACAAAAACGCTTCCGGGCATAATCATATCCTTGGGATTGCCTTCCAACACCGGTATGCCGAAAGTCTGAAAGAAACAAGTATCCGCAAAGATGTAATCTGCATCGGGCAACAGTTTATCTTCATAATAAATATTGGCACTTCCCATCGAAAGGACACTACTGGCTACTTCTATTTCTTTCGGCATCTCTTCTGCCAAAGTAGGTGCCACCACATCGAAAACAGTATAGTCATAACCGATCTCTCCATCATCACCTGCGGTTTCGCCTGTACTAAGATTAGTCATCTGACAACGTACGAGTGCCAAGCGTTCCGCCTCCGGATAGCATTTCTCATAACTTAGTTCGAAGGCTATCTGCGAGAAAAGCAGAATACCGATAGTAAGCCCTAAAGAAAGGGAAATGATTCGTATGATATTCGATCCGCGTTCACGCAATAAGGTACGTATAGTATAATAGATTTGTCTCATGGTTGGTTCTCTGTTTATGCCTTTACACTTGCTACAATACTTCCATCGAATAAATGTACGGTACGATGTGCGAAACTGGCATCGTGCTGTGAGTGGGTCACCATGATAATGGTTGTCCCCTCTCTATTCAGTTCCGTCAACAGATTCATCACTTCCGCTCCGTTCTTTGAGTCAAGGTTACCTGTAGGCTCATCGGCAAGGATGAATTGAGGATTGGTAACAACCGCGCGGGCTATCGCCACCCGTTGTTGTTGTCCGCCGGAAAGCTGTTGAGGAAAATGTTTAGCACGGTGGTTGATATTCATTCTTTTTAGAATGTCTTCCACCATTCGGCGGCGTTCGGAAGATTTAAGACCTAAATAAGTGAGCGGAAGTTCCACATTCTCATAGACGTTCAATTCGTCTATCAGATTAAAGCTCTGGAATACAAAGCCCAGTTTACCTTTACGGACACGGGTACGCTCCTTTTCTTTCAGACCAGCTACTTCTTCTCCCATCAGCAGGTAAGAGCCTTCAGTGGGGTTATCTAATAGGCCGAGGATGTTTAATAAGGTGGATTTCCCACAACCAGACGGTCCCATGATAGCAACAAATTCTCCTTCTTTTACTTCAAGGTTTACATGATTTAATGCGACCGTCTCCACTTCGGTAGTACGGAATACTTTACTAATATTTTCAATCTGTATCATCTTGTTTATTTATGATGTTGTTCTACATAGATTTATTTCCAGTTTTACTATTGACGTTTTTAGTCATGCAGAAAGTATGCCAAACAAGAATAGCTATTCATTTTCAATCATTTATCTTTTCCTAGTTTCCCAAGCATTGTCTAATAATTAGACAGGACCGTCTAATTATTAGACAAATCGATACTGTTCCATATCTCCCATTTATTGTTCAAAGAGTCCTATTTGCCTGTTAGCCGATTGTCCATCCAAATAGAAAACTTTATCTTTGTATTTAGTTTTCTAGACTATAAACAAAATAATTATGATGAGAAAGAGTGTATATGTATTCTTATCGTGCTTTTTACTTTCCGGATGCGGCATGATAGATTACCATCCATACGACGTCCGTATCAGCGGCGAAACAGAGGTCAACGCACATAATATCGAAAGAATAGAGGCAAACTGCCAAGGTAAAACGACCATACGCTTTGTGACTATGGGCGACTCACAACGATGGTACGATGAAACGGAAGATTTCGTGAAAGAGATTAATAAACGGAATGATATCGACTTCGTTATTCACGGAGGGGATATGAGTGACTTCGGACTAACCAAAGAGTTTCTCTGGCAAAGGGATATCATGAACGGACTTAACGTGCCTTATGTAGTCCTTATCGGCAACCATGATTGTTTGGGGACGGGAGCAGAAACATACAAGGCGGTATTCGGTCCCACCAACTTTTCTTTCATCGCAGGTAATGTGAAATTTGTCTGCCTGAACACCAATGCGCTGGAGTATGACTACTCTGAACCTGTGCCGAACTTTACCTTTATGGAACAAGAGATTACGAGCAGGCTGGACGAGTTTGAAAAGACTGTCATTAGTATGCACGCACGCCCTTACACGGATGTATTCAACGATAATGTGGCTAAAGTATTTCAACATTATATCAGACAATACCCGGGAATACAAGTTTGCACTGCTGCTCACACACACCATTATCAAGACGATGTGATCTTTGATGATGGAATACATTATGTTACCAGTGATTGTATGGATTACCGTACTTATCTGGTATTTACAATAACCCCGGAAAAATATGAATATGAACTGGTTAAATACTAACTATATCTTGCGCGCAGGAGTATTATCCGTACTTCTGTTACTTCCCGGTCTGATTTCAGCTACTTGTAAAGCAGATACAATCATCAACTCGTACAAGGCTGATTCACTCCGTTTCATTATCAAAGATGATTCAATTATCACTTTTCGCACAGGAGATTCTATATTTACGATCATCAGAGCGGACTCTGTATTGCCGGTTACACCGAAGCAGGTGAAACACAGTCGTTACGATAACCGGATTCACCGTTTCCGCAGTCACTGGGAACGGATTATCCCGACGCACTCCAAAATACAGTATGCCGGAAACATGGGATTGCTTTCTTTCGGTACGGGATGGGACTACGGGAAACGTAATCAGTGGGAAACGGATATATTGCTCGGATTTATACCGAAATATTCGTCAAAGAAGGCCAAAGTAACCATGACGCTCAAGCAGAACTATATGCCCTGGAGCATTAATATCGGAAAGGGCTTCTCTACGGAACCTCTTACCTGCGGGCTTTATGTGAATACCGTGTTTGGCGACCAGTTTTGGGTAAATGAGCCGGAACGTTATCCGAAAGGTTACTATGGTTTCTCCAGCAAAGTACGTTTTCATGTTTTCATGGGACAACGGTTGACATACGATATTGATCCGCAACGTAGATTTTTAGCCAAGTCGGTGACTTTTTTCTATGAAATAAGTACGTGCGACCTGTATGTTATCAGTGCAGTAAACAATAGCTATCTCCGTCCCCGTGATTATCTTAGTTTATCATTCGGATTGAAGTTCCAGTGGTTATAAAAGAATTTATGATTTATGAATTATGATTTATAACTCACTTTTTCGTAAGTTTGCGCTTTACAAACTTAAACGAAAATGAGTAAATCAGGAACAATCATCATTGTAGACGATAATAAAGGAGTATTGACTGCCGTACAAATCCTTCTGAAAAGTTATTTTTCCAAGATTGTCACACTCTCCTCTCCTGTCACCCTGTCCAGTGTCATAAGGGAAGAAACACCGGAAGTAATTTTGTTGGATATGAATTTCACATCAGGCATCAACACCGGTAATGAGGGTTTATTCTGGTTGCATGAAATAAAGAAAGTACGTCCGGAACTTCCGGTCGTACTTTTTACAGCTTATGCCGACATCGAACTGGCTATCCGGGGGATTAAAGAAGGAGCAACCGACTTTATCGTCAAGCCTTGGAATAACCAAAAACTGGTGGAAACCCTGCAAACCGCAGCAGCTTCTACGCACAACGACAAGAAAACAGACAACAAAGAAGAAACGACTCACTCACCTATGTACTGGGGAGAAAGCAAAGTGATGCAGCAACTCCGCTCATTGATTGAAAAGGTAGCCATCACCGACGCCAATATCCTGATAACAGGCGAAAACGGAACGGGGAAAGAAATGCTGGCACGGGAGATTCATCTCCTTTCCAACCGCAAATACAAAGAAATGATTGCAGTGGATATGGGGACTATCACAGAGTCTTTATTTGAAAGTGAGCTTTTCGGACACGTTAAAGGTTCTTTCACCGACGCACACGCCGACCGGACCGGCAAATTTGAGGCTGCCGATAATAGTACGCTGTTTCTCGATGAAATAGGCAACCTGCCTTACCACCTGCAAGCAAAGCTACTGACCGTCCTCCAACGACGAAGCATTGTGAGAGTGGGAAGCAACACGCCGATTCCCATTCATATCCGACTGATATGCGCAACCAACCGGAATCTGCAAGAGATGGTAGTGAAAGGTGAATTCCGGGAAGATTTGCTCTATCGCATCAATACCATTCATGTAGAGATTCCTCCTTTGCGGGAACGGAAAGAAGATATTATTCCATTGGCCGAAAGGTTCATGGTACGCTTTTGCAAACAATATGACAAGGCATTGATGAAGTTCACTCCCGACGCTAAAGATAAATTGAAAGCACACCTTTGGTATGGTAATATCCGTGAACTGGAACACGTGATTGAAAAGACCGTTATCATCAATGACAGTCCGCTCGTTCCCGCCGAATTGTTCCAATTATCCATTCCACGGACGGAGAGTCAGGAGAAAAGTATTTCTACGCTGGAAGAGATGGAAATGCAGATGATACGGAAAGCGCTCGCCACTTGTGCAGGAAACTTATCGGCAGTAGCCGCCCAACTGGGAATAACCAGGCAGACTCTTTATAACAAGATGAAAAAGTTCGGATTATGACAGTGCAGCTTCAACAAGTAGGTGTTCAATATTGGTTCAGAGTCTTACTGACGGTACTTTTCTGTATATCGTCCGTGTGGTTCGGTATACATCAATCATACAGCTGGTTAGGAGTCAGTCTTTGTCTATTGGTTCTTAGCATACTTTGGCAAATCCGCCTTTATCGCCTCCACACCAAACAAGTGCTTTTTATGATTGATGCGCTCGAGAATAATGATAATACATTTCATTTTACCGAAGAAAACGGTACTCCCGAAAGCAAAGAAATAAACCGGGCGCTCAACCGCGTGGGACATATCTTATATAGCGTGAAAGCTGAAACAGCCCAGCAAGAGAAATACTACGAACTAATTCTCGACTTTGTCAGTACAGGATTAGTAGTGCTCAATGACAATGGAGCCGTTTATCAGAAGAACAAAGAAGCACTCCGTATTTTAGGGCTGAATGTGTTTACACATATCCGCCAATTGAGTCAGGTGGATGCGCAGCTTATGGAAAAAATAGAGAACTGTCGCCCGGGTGACAAACTACAAGTCATATTTCACAATGAACGGGGAACGATTAACTTATCCATCCGTGTATCGGAAATCAATGTACGCAAAGAGCATCTGCGCATCCTTGCCCTGAATGATATCAATACCGAACTGGATGAAAAAGAAATAGATTCATGGATCCGGCTGACACGGGTACTGACACATGAAATCATGAACTCTGTGACTCCCATCACTTCCCTTTGCGATACGCTTCTTTCAATATCAGCGAATAAAGACGAAGAAATAAATCACGGATTGCAAACAATCAGTACGACCGGAAAAGGGTTGCTTGCCTTTGTAGAATCATACCGGCAATTCACACGTATACCGACACCGGAACCCTCCTTGTTCTATGTGAAAGCATTCATAGAAAGAATGGTTGAACTTGCCTGTCATCAGCATCCATGTGAGCATATCCGTTTCCACACAGAGATTACTCCTGCGGACTTAATCGTATATGCAGATGAGAATCTTATTTCACAGGTAGTTATCAATCTTTTAAAGAACGCAATTCAAGCAATCGGCAATCAGCCGGATGGGAGAATTGAGTTGAAGGCGTCCTGCAATGACATGGAAGAAATATGGATTGAGATAAAGAACAATGGCCCCGAAATCCCAGCGGAAATAGCAGAACATATCTTCATTCCTTTCTTTACGACCAAAGAAGGCGGTAGCGGAATCGGACTTAGTATCTCCCGCCAAATCATGCGCCTTTCGGGAGGAAGCCTTACGTTACTACGAGAGAAAGAGACAACGTTTATTTTAAAATTCAAATAACGATTGATATATGATACCTACACTAGCCAATAATCCGTTATTCCGTGGAATCACTCCGGAAAGACTTCTTGCCGATCTGGAAGAGATCAGTTTTCATACACGTTCTTATAAGAAAGGAGAAATCCTGGCGCGACAGGAAGATGTGTGCAACCGTCTTGTCATCCTGACCAAAGGAAGTGTGCGTGGGGAAATGATTGACTATTCGGGACGTCTTATCAAGGTGGAAGATATAACTGCTCCCAGAGCGATTGCCCCCCTGTTCCTGTTTGGTGAGCAGAACCGCTATCCGGTGGAGGTAACTGCCAATGAACCGACAGAGGTGATCGAGCTTCCTAAACCAAGTGTTTTGAGTTTGTTCCGCAAGAACGAGCTGTTTTTGGAAAACTATATGAATCTCTCCGCCAATTATGCACGGACTTTATCAGATAAACTTTTCTTCATGTCATTCAAGACCATTCGTCAGAAACTTGCCTCCTACCTGCTCCGCCTGTACAAACAACAGCAACAGACACATATCACCCTCGACCGTTCGCAACAGGAGTTGAGTGATTACTTCGGAGTCTCCCGCCCTTCCCTCGCCCGCGAACTGGCACACATGCAGGAAGACGGACTATTGATAGCAGATCGTAAACATATCACTATCTTACAGAAAGAAGAACTGGTCCGGCTCATCCAATAATGCTCCGATTTAAAAATCATTTATCTAATTGTGAGTATTTGAGATAAAAATATTCATTGTTGTAACATTGGTTACAGAATCACCTGAAACCTTTCCTCTACTTTTGCGTTCAATAAATAAACTGTTGGACTAATTAAAAACGTAAAAGTTATGAGTATGTTCTGTTATCAATGTCAAGAAACCGCAATGGGTACGGGTTGTACCTTAAAAGGTGTATGCGGTAAAACTTCCGAAGTGGCTAACCTGCAAGACCTGCTGCTTTTTGTAGTACGTGGAATTGCTGTCTACAACGAACATCTGCGTAAAGAGGGACAGTCTTCCGAACAAGCAGACAAATTTATCTATGATGCTTTGTTCATCACCATCACTAACGCCAATTTTGATAAAGTAGCGATCACCGAAAAAATCAAAGAAGGACTGAAACTGAAAAAGGAACTTGCCGGTAAGGTAAAGATCGAGAATGCTCCTGACGAATGTCTTTGGGATGGAAACGAAGAGGAATTTGAAGAAAAATCAAAAACGGTCGGTGTGCTTCGCACGCCCAACGAGGATATACGCTCACTAAAAGAACTCGTACACTATGGCCTGAAAGGAATGGCTGCCTACGTAGAGCATGCGCATAACCTGGGTTATCAGTCACCGGAGATATTTGCATTCATGCAGCATGCATTGTCCGAATTGACCCGCAATGATATTACTGTGGAAGAATTGGTTCAATTAACGCTGGAAACAGGAAAACATGGAGTATCGGCAATGGCACAGCTGGACAAGGCAAATACGAGCAGTTACGGTAATCCGGAAATCTCACAAGTGAATCTTGGTGTCCGCAATCATCCGGGTATATTGATAAGCGGACATGATTTAAAAGACCTCGAAGAGTTGCTGGAGCAAACGGAAGGTACAGGGATAGATGTATATACGCACAGTGAAATGCTGCCTGCGCACTATTATCCTCAACTAAAGAAGTATAAGCATCTGGCAGGAAACTACGGAAATGCCTGGTGGAAACAAAAAGAGGAATTTGAAAGTTTCAACGGTCCGATCCTGTTTACAAGTAACTGTATTGTTCCGCCACGTGCGAATGCCAGCTACAAAGACCGCATTTACATCACAGGAGCCTGTGGGCTGGAAGGCGCGCATTATATCCCCGAGCGCAAGGATGGAAAACCGAAAGATTTTTCTGCCCTGATTGCTCATGCTAAACAATGCCAGCCACCCGTAGCCATCGAAAACGGAACACTCATCGGTGGATTCGCTCATGCACAGGTGACGGCTTTAGCGGATAAAGTGGTGGATGCCGTGAAAAGTGGAGCCATCCGTAAGTTCTTTGTAATGGCAGGATGCGACGGACGTATGAAGAGCCGTGAATATTATACGGAATTTGCTCAAAAGCTACCCGGTGATACAGTGATTCTTACGGCAGGTTGCGCCAAGTACAGATACAATAAATTAGCTTTAGGTGATATCAACGGTATTCCGAGAGTATTGGATGCGGGACAATGTAACGACAGTTACTCACTGGCTGTAATCGCTCTAAAACTGAAAGAAATCTTCGGGTTAGATGATGTGAATCAGTTACCTATCGTATACAACATTGCATGGTACGAACAAAAGGCGGTCATTGTTTTATTGGCATTGCTGGCTTTAGGAGTGAAACATATTCATTTAGGACCTACTCTTCCAGCTTTCCTTTCACCGAATGTAAAGAACGTATTGATCGAGCAATTTGGAATCGGAGGTATCAGTACAGTGGATGAAGATATTGTGAAGTTTCTATCATAAATGATAAGGGAACAGAAGGGTATTTTACAGGCAAATTTCCTTCTAAAAGATAGTGACGGTATATGATAAGGATAGTGACGCTATACGGCAATGATACCGTCACTATTTCCATCATATACCGTCACTATCTTTTTTATATATAATCGGGAATCCTGCGTTTATTCTTTCTTCTCGAATACCGGCTTCCTTTTATAGTGATTTCCTTTTTTAATCTTCTTTGGGCAATATCAAATTGAGAACTACTCCTACCAAAGCTGCCAATCCGATACCGGACAAAGAAAAATCACCCCAGCTAAAAGCAGCGCCACCAATCCCGACAGTCAGTGTCAAAGACACGATAACGATATTTCTTGTACGGCTCAAATCAATACAGTTATTCACAAGATTACCAATACCCGCACAGGCAATCGTCCCGAAAAGCAACAGCATAATGCCACCCAGTACCGCACTAGGTATGGATCTTAGTAATGCGCTGATTTTACCGATAACGGAGAATAAGATAGCAGAGATGGCAGCTATTCGGATCACTTGCGGATTGGTAATCTTTGTCAATGACATGGCTCCTGTCACTTCCGAATAGGTAGTCACAGGAGGCCCACCCAGCAATCCGGCACAGAAACAAGCCAGACCATCACCCAATAAGGTGCGGTGCAATCCCGGGTCTTTCACGAAATCTTTTCCCGTAACCGTATTCACCACATAGACATCACCAATATGCTCTATCACCGGAGCAATAGCTACCGGAATCATAAATAACACCGGCTCCCATGAGAATTTAGGAAAGACAAACTGCGGCAATCCAATCCAAGCGGCATCTCTGACGCCGGACAAATCCAAACCATAGAAGAGCCATGCAGCCAGATACCCCACTACAATTCCACAGAAAATAGGTATCAGCTTCAAAAGTCCTTTAGCTTTCATCGAAACAACAACCGCAGTCACCAATGAAAGCAGAGCCAGCACCCAGTTCTCTTTTGCCATATTCACTCCCGTTCCTGCCAATGACAAACCTATCAGAATAATGACAGGTCCTATGACAACAGGAGGAAACAACCGTTCAATCACCCGCACTCCCTGCCATTTGACAAGCGCACTCATCACAAAGTAAACTAATGCAACTCCAACCATGCCGGATAAGGCGCCGGGCAGCCCATAAAGTTCTGTCGCTTTAATGATAGGCGCAATAAATGCGAAACTACTTCCCAAAAAGATAGGAACCTTTCCACGCGTAACGGCATGAAAGATAAGCGTACCAATACCTGCTGTAAACAGAGCTGTCGAAGGATCGAGTCCCACCAATAACGGCACGAGTACCGTAGCTCCGAAAGCCACAAACAAGAATTGTACCCCCACCACCCCTTTCCTCAAAGGTGTAAGATTATTTGAATCCATAAGTATAATGTAGATTAATCTCTGCAAAATTAGTCTTTTTAGACAATTTAACTCCCTTTTTTCACAAAAATACATCTAAAAAGAGGTTTTATTTGTTGTTAATAATGTGTAACTTCGCACGGTGAGAATTAAAACGACAATTTTATAACTTTATAATATATTGCCTATGATATTTACAGCAGAAAACACCCTACTTATCGGTTCTATCTTACTTTTCGTCAGCATTGTTGTTGGAAAAACCGGATATCGCTTTGGAGTACCTACCTTATTATTGTTCCTCGTAGTAGGAATGTTGTTTGGAAGTGACGGCCTCGGCCTGCAATTCCACGACGCGAAAGACGCGCAGTTTATCGGTATGGTCGCCCTAAGCATTATCCTTTTCTCGGGAGGTATGGATACGAAATTCAGAGAAATCAAACCTATTTTAGGTCCCGGTATCGTGCTTTCCACTGTCGGAGTACTACTCACAGCTCTTTTCACCGGGCTCTTTATCTGGTGGATATCAGGTATGAGCTGGTCTAATATTTATTTGCCTATCACCACTTCCCTGCTTTTGGCTTCTACCATGTCGTCTACGGACTCGGCTTCGGTGTTCGCCATTCTCCGTTCACAGAAAATGAACTTAAAACATAACCTCCGCCCCATGCTGGAGTTGGAGAGCGGAAGTAATGACCCGATGGCTTATATGCTTACCATTGTCCTGATACAGTTCATTCAGTCGTCTGGTATGGGAGCCGGAGCCATAGTCGGTTCTTTTGCCATCCAGTTTATCGTCGGTGCGGCTGCCGGATATGTACTTGGAAAGCTCGCTATCCGAATGTTGAACAAGCTCAATATTGACAATCAGGCCTTATATCCTATCTTATTACTTGCATTTGTATTTTTCACTTTCTCCATCACCGACTTACTGAAAGGTAACGGATACCTTGCCGTATATATCGCCGGTATCATGGTGGGAAACAATAAAATCATGCATCGTAAGGATATCTACACCTTTATGGACGGACTGACCTGGTTGTTTCAAATCATCATGTTCCTTTGCCTGGGATTGCTTGTCAATCCGCACGAGATGTTGGAAGTAGCTGCTGTGGCATTGTTGATTGGTGTCTTTATGATTATTATCGGCCGGCCGTTAAGCGTATTCCTTTGTTTGCTTCCATTCCGGAAAATCACGATGAAATCACGTATTTTCGTGTCCTGGGTAGGATTGCGCGGTGCAGTTCCTATTATCTTTGCCACCTATCCGGTAGTGGCGGGCGTAGAAGGTTCGAACCTCATCTTCAACATTGTTTTCTTTATTACCATCGTGTCATTAGTGGTACAGGGAACAACGATTTCTTTCGTAGCCCGGATCTTGAATCTTTCCAAACCACTGGAAAAAACAGGAAATGATTTCGGAGTGGAACTCCCGGAAGAAATAGACTCTGATCTTAGTGATATGACTATTACTAAAAGTATGTTGGAAGAAGCAGATACATTGAAAGATATGAATCTCCCGAAAGGCACGCTGGTAATGATTGTGAAGCGTGGAGATGAGTTCCTGATTCCCAACGGAACGCTGAAACTGCATGAAGGAGATAAACTGCTGCTCATCTCCGAAAAATCAAAAGAAGAAGAGACTGATTCTGACTAACATCCGAAAAGATTGATTCTATACACTATAACTGATTCGTCTCCACGTATGAAGCCTCTTGTCCCTACAAGACACTCGTTTCTTATTCATGCGTGGAGACGAAATGTTTTTAATAGGCCAACAGACTAGTTTTAAGGAAGAAACACGAAAACGCGTTAGCAAGCCGTAAAAATTGTTCATTCCCCTCCGTTAATTAACCGTAAAACTTGAATTTAAAATTCGGTTTACATCAGCGAAGTATTAATTTTGCGCAGTTTTAAACTAAATGTGCAAAAATCGAATGGAACAAGAACATCAGTTCATTGATTATATTGAGCAAAGCATCATCAAAAACTGGGACAAGGATGCCTTAACTGACTATAAAGGAATTACCCTTCAATATAAGGATGTAGCGCGTAAAATCGCTAAATTTCACATTGTCTTGGAAAGTGCCGGCATCCAGCCGGGAGATAAAATAGCCGTTTGCGGACGTAACAGTGCCCATTGGGCGGTTACTTTCCTGGCAACGATTACTTATGGAGCCGTTATTGTTCCTATTTTGCATGAATTCAAGGCAGATAATATTCATAATATCGTCAACCATTCCGAAGCCAAATTACTTTTTGTCGGTGACCAAGCCTGGGAAAATTTGAATGAGGACGCCATGCCTTTATTAGAGGGTATTGCTTTACTAACAGATTTCTCACCATTAGTATCACGCAACGAGAAACTCACTTATGCTTTTGAACACCGGAATGCAATATATGGTCGACAATATCCCAAGAACTTCCGCCCGGAACATATTTGCTACCGGAAGGATCATCCTGAAGAACTGGCTATTATCAATTATACTTCCGGCACCACAGGTTACTCTAAAGGAGTGATGCTCCCCTATCGCAGTCTTTGGTCGAATGTGGCTTACTGCTTCGAGATGCTTCCTGTTAAACCGGGCGATCATATCGTTTCCATGTTGCCTATGGGACATGTGTTCGGTATGGTATATGATTTCCTTTACGGATTTTCTGCAGGTGCGCACATCTATTTCCTGACGCGCATGCCGTCTCCGAAAATCATTTCTCAATCTTTCTCTGAAATCAAGCCAAGAGTGATCTCTTGTGTGCCATTGATTGTGGAAAAGATTATTAAGAAAGATATTCTTCCTAAAGTAGACAGCACAATCGGTAAGTTATTGCTTAAAGTGCCTATCGTGAATGATAAAATCAAATCGCTGGCACGGCAGGCCGCCATGGAAATCTTCGGTGGAAACTTTGACGAGATTATTATCGGAGGCGCTCCTTTCAATGCTGAAGTTGAGGCCTTCCTTAAAAAGATAGGATTCCCCTATACAATCGCTTACGGTATGACTGAATGTGGTCCTATCATTTGCTCCAGTCGTTGGGAAACGCTGAAACTTGCTTCTTGTGGTAAGGCAACCAGCCGAATGGAAGTTCGTATTGACTCGCCGGACCCGGAAACGCATGCCGGAGAAATCGTATGTAGAGGAATGAACATGATGCTGGGATATTACAAAAATCCGGAAGCTACCGCGCAAATTATTGACGCTAACGGCTGGCTGCATACCGGTGACCTCGGCACGTTGGATGAAGAAGGTTACGTAACAGTTCGCGGACGTAGCAAAAACCTGCTTCTCACCTCTAGCGGACAGAACATCTATCCGGAAGAAATTGAAAGCAAGCTGAATAATATGCCGTATGTTGCGGAATCACTGATTGTCTTACAGCATGAAAAGCTGGTAGCAATGATTTATCCGGATTTCGATGACGCTTTCGCTCATGGATTGCAGCAGACGGATATTCAGAAAGTGATGGAACAAAACCGTATCGAGTTGAATCAACAGCTTCCTAACTATTCTCAAATAAGCAAGATAAAGATCCATTTCGAGGAATTTGAAAAGACTGCGAAAAAGTCAATCAAACGCTTTATGTATCAGGAAGCAAAGGGATAATTATCCCGGATAGCGCGATAAGTATCCTTGCAATTTCAGAAAAACAGTACAACTCAAAAAGGAGAAACACTTAAATGTAGAGCAAATTTCTTTCTTCAGATGCCAGGAAAAAAGTATCTTTGCGCATAAACAATCTGAATGATGGCAAAGATATTATTAGTTGAAGATGAAATAAACATCGCCTCTTTCATTGAACGGGGGTTAAAAGAGTTCGGACATACAGTAACCGTCTGTCATGACGGAAACGCCGGTTGGAAAATCCTTCAGGACGAACCTTTCGATCTTTTGATACTGGACATTATCATGCCGAAAATAAACGGTTTGGAACTTTGCCGGCTTTATCGGCAGACGTTCGGCTACCAGTCTCCTGTGATCATGTTGACAGCTCTGGGTACAACGGAAGATATCGTCAAAGGACTGGATGCGGGAGCAGATGATTATCTCGTCAAGCCTTTCAGTTTCCAAGAACTGGAGGCACGCATCAAGGCCTTGTTAAGACGCAATAAAGAAGTAACCTCCAATCTGCTGACTTGTGATAATCTGATATTGGATTGCAATACCCGAAAAGCTAAAAGAGGCAATATAGATATTGATCTTACTGTCAAGGAATATCGTCTGCTCGAATATTTCATGACTCACCAAGGGGTTGCGCTCTCACGTATCACCCTGCTCAAAGATGTGTGGGACAAGAACTTTGATACCAACACCAATATCGTAGATGTTTATGTAAACTATCTCCGGGTAAAGATAGACCGTGACTTTGATAAAAAGCTGATTCACACAGTCGTAGGATTAGGATATATCATGAATACTTAAACTCACCAACTATCCCGGCTATGAAAATAGGTTCCAAAATAGCTCTTTTCTATACGTTAATCAGCGTGTTGACGACTGTCATTATCATTGCTGTATTTTATATTTTCAGTACACAGTATATCAATAAGCTCTATGCTTCCTACCTGCGTGAGAAAGCCTACCTGACTGCACAGAAGCACTGGGAAAAGGATGAAGTAGACGAACAGAGTTACCAGATTATCCAACGCAAATATGATGAACTTCTGCCCGAAGCTCATGAGATTCTTCTCAACATGGATAGTCTTTCTGAAGTGCGTGATACGTTGAATAAGTATCTCACGCAACACCAGCAAACACTTCTACTGGCAGGGAAAGACAGTATTCCTTTTTCTTTTAAATATAAGGATCAGTTGGGAGCCGCCCTTTATTATCCGGATAATGAAGGGAATTTCATCGTACTTGTCATGTCCCGGAATGCCTACGGAACAGAAATCAAGGAACATCTGTTGTTACTTTCCATTTTCCTCGTTTTAGCCAGTTCCATCCTGATCTTTTTCATCGGGAAAATATATTCCGGTCGTATTTTGGTTCCGCTGCAACACATACTAAAGGAGTTGAAAAGAATACGGGCCAACAGTCTGAATCGTCGGCTAAAGACTACCGGAAACAATGACGAGCTGGAGGAGATGATAAAAACATTAAATAGTATGCTCGACCGTTTGGATAGTGCTTTCAAGGCAGAGAAATCCTTTGTAAGCCATGCTTCGCACGAGTTGAACAATCCGATTACTGCTATTCAGGGAGAATGTGAAATCAGCCTGCTCAAAGAAAGAAGTACCGGAGAATACATTGAATCCCTGCAACGAATTTCTTCGGAGAGTAAACGGTTGTCCAGCCTGATCCGCCACCTTCTTTTTCTTTCGCGGCAGGAAGAAGAACTCCTGAAAAATAATGTGGAAGAGATCATTCTATCTGATATATTGAAAGAGTTGACCGATTTTAATAAAAGAATCCGTCTCCACTTGGAAGCAACAGAACAACAAGCTGTTGTTAAGGCTAATCCTTATCTGTTAAAGATAGCATTGAAAAATATAATTGACAACGCATGTAAATACTCCGATAAGGAAGTAAATGTGGCTCTCTATCGGGAGCAGCAACAAGTCATTCTTGAGGTGGAAGATCAGGGAATCGGTATTCCGCAAGAAGAAATAGAGCATATTTTCCAGTCTTTCTATCGGTGTAGTAACACCCGGGATTATGCCGGACAAGGCATCGGACTTAGTCTGACTTTGAAAATCATTTCTGCTTATCATGGAAAGCTGGATATATCTTCAGAAATAGAAAAAGGAACAAAAGTACGGGTGATTTTTTAATTCACCCTTCTTTTATCCCTTTCTCACTCTACCTACTGAAAACTACAAATTTAATCTATGAGCGTTTTTTCCACAGAATAGAAATGAACTAAATACGTCTTTGCAATAACTTTCCGTTTTTATCATATAACATTCGTTCATATACCACTTCTACGATGAGAGGAAAGACAAACAAGGCAAAGAAAGTCGCTCCTATCAATCCGCCGATAATAACAATTGCCAACGGACGCTGTGATTCCGAACCAATTCCATGACTCATGGCAGCAGGCAACAAACCGATAGCCGCCATTGCCGCTGTCATAATCACAGGGCGGATACGTGAGCGTACTCCTTCTTTCGTGGCCTCCTCCAAAGGAGAACCCAGTTTCAGATTCGCCTTGATGTCGGAAATCATAATCACGCCGTTCTGAATACAAATACCGAACAAGGCTATGAAACCGATACCTGCAGAAATGGAGAAGTTGAATCGTGTTATCAGAAGGGCTACAATACCCCCCACAGCGGCAAATGGCACATTCAGCAATACCAGTCCGGCATCCCGCGCATTAGAGAACAGAATAAACAGGATGATAAAGATGATAGCAATACTGATGGGAACCACTTGTGCCAAGCGTTTCGTGGCACGTTGCTGGTTCTCGAAATCACCAGTCCATTTCAGCGAATATCCTGTCGGCAGATGTACGGATGCATTCACTTTTTTCTGTGCCTCGGCAACTGCCGTACCCATATCACGGCCTCTCACCGAGAATTTCACTGCACAGAATCGTGCATGATTATCACGGAAAATAAGTAATGGTCCCGTAATGGTCGTTATATCCGCCAGTTCCTTGATAGGCACCATTGTGCCATCCATTGCCGGAACCAGTATTTTACCTATTTCCTCTTCATTCTGGCGGAATTGTTCGCTATACCTTACCATGATATTGAATTTCCGTTCGTCCTCATACAACAATGAAGCCGATTTTCCACCAATAGCCATCTCGATAATCGATTGCACATCTTCTTTAGCAACGCCATAACGCGCCAACTGACCTTCATTCAACTCTATACGAAGTTCCGGCTGACCGATATTCCGAATCACCCCCAAGTCTTCAATCCCTTGAACCGTACCCAGGATTTTCTCAATCTGCACCGCATATTTCTCCGACTCATACAAGTCTTTACCAAACACCTTCACCGCAATAGAGCCTTTCACACCGGAAGCGGCTTCCTCCACATTATCGGTAATCGGTTGTGAGAAATTGAAGTCAATGCCGGGGTAAATGGATAAATCCTCCTGCATTTTATCGATCAGTTCCATTTTTGTCAATTTACTCTCCCATTCCTTTTCAGGGTATATATCAACGTGAAACTCGATATTATAGAATCCGGTAGCATCTGTTCCGTCATTCGGTCGGCCGGTCTGTGACAGGACTTGACGTACTTCCGAAAACGTTAATAGCTTCCTTCTCATTTTATTGGCAAGCGTCACCGATTCATCCAGCGAAATGCTTTGTGGCAAGGTGGCACGAATATAGATAGACCCCTCATTCAACTGTGGAAGAAACTCCGTACCCAAGAAAGAAAAAAGCCATAATCCGACACCTGCGATGACCGTTGCCAGTCCGATAGTCAGTCTTCTGTGCGCATAGAATAAATCAAAAAGAGCCGTACACTTTGTATTGATAAAACGGACAAAACGATTATTCTTCTCACGCACATTCTTCTTCAACAGCATAGACGACATTACCGGCACCAGGGTCAGCGTAAAGATCAAAGCTCCTAACAGTGCAAAACCCAGCGTATAGGCCAAGGGAGAAAACATCTTTCCTTCTACCTTCTGGAAAGAGAAGATAGGAATCAACGCGGTAATGATAATCAATTTGGAGAAGAAAACTGCCTTCGCCTTGTCTTTTGCGGTATTACGGATCAATCCCATTTTGGACATGACATTAAATGCCGGCATTCCTACTTGCCTTGCTTTCTTGTCCAAAGCCACAAACACTCCTTCCACCATCACCACTGCCCCATCAATAATGATACCGAAGTCAATGGCTCCCATAGAAAGCAGATTGGCGGACATTCCCATCACCCGTAGACAGATAAAAGCGAATAGAAGGGCTAATGGGATAACGACAGCAACAATCACGGTAGTCCGCCAATCTGCCATAAAAATCAATACAATAAACGTAACCAATAAAATCCCTTCGATCAGGTTATGTGTCACCGTCTTTACCGCCAGATTCACCAAATCCTCCCGGTCATAGAATGAAACGATTTTCACATCTTTGGGAAGTATATTCTGATTCAAGTCTTCTATTTTATCTTTCAGGTTTGCAATCACCTCGCCCGGATTCTCCCCTTTCCGCATGACTACAATGCCTTGTACCACATCATCTTCATCCATTCGTCCTACCTGGCCGAGGCGTGGCAAACAGGACTCGTGTACATCGGCAAGATTCTTCACCAAAATCGGAGTACCGTTGATGTTTTTCACTACGATGTTTCTCAATTCTTCCAAGTCATTAATCAGACCAATTCCACGAACAACATAAGCTTGTGAACTCTTGGTGATGACATCTCCTCCTACATTGATGTTACTCTTGGCTATCGCATCATAAAGCTCCAAAGAAGTAATTCCATAGTTAATCAACTGGTGAGGATTCACGCTTACCTCAAACGTTTTCACTTCTCCGCCGAAGCTCACAATATCCGCTACGCCGGATACCGAACGAAGGTTACGCTCGATCACCCAATCCTGGATTGTTTTCAGCTCCCGCACACTACGTTTATCACTACGGAGTGTATAACGGAATATTTCTCCCGTCGGGCCATATAACGGTTGCACTTCCGGAGTAACCCCGTCAGGAAGATCGGCATCATTCAATAAATTATATACCTGTTGACGGGCGGTGAAATCATCCACACGATCTTCGAACATCACATTGATTACAGAAAGTCCGAAAAGAGTGGTAGAACGAATATCCGTTTTCTTCTGAACTGGATTCATGGCAATCTCAACAGGAATGGTGATAAACTTCTCTACCTCTTCCGCACTACGTCCCGGCCATTGCGTGATAATCGTCACTTTCGTATTCGTCACATCCGGGAAAGCATCTATCGGAGTATGTTTAAAAGAAACAGCTCCGGCTATAACGGCAATCGCTGTACAGAAGAAAATAAAGAACTTATTCTTCAGCGAGAAAGCCACTATATTATCTATGAATTTGTGCATACTATTTTCTGTTTTTAATCTGCATTCAACGCATTATATACCAACAATACATTATTATTCAGCACCCTGTCCCCCTCGGAAAGCCCGGAACGGATATAGCACTCCTTGCTCAACTGTTTGTATACATCTACCTCTTTCACCTGCAAACGCTGATCCGGCTCTACTACAACAACATAGTTTTTCCCTCCTTCAAACACCAGCGCATGAGAATCGATACGAGGCATTGAAGTTCCATCTGCTTTGCACTTCACACTTACATTCGTAAACATCCCCGGCTTCAACAGATACTCTTCATTCTTTAATTTGATACGGACATTCATTGTTTTACTTTCGCTATTCAGCAAATGATATACCTTATCAATAGTGCCGGCAAACATCTTATCCGGATAGGCCAATGTAGAAATGCGTACAGAAGCACCTTCAGAAACTTTACTGATATCGCTTTCATACACATCTGCCATCACCCATACGTCCGACAACCCCGAAATCGTGAACAACTCTTCACTCTGATCCGGACGCAACTGCATATCCCTGCTGATTTGTTTCTCCACAATAAAGCCCGAAACAGGAGATTTCAACTGATAATAAGCATTTCCGGAGAAATTATAAATGGAAAAGACTTCCTTTATCCTTCTTTCTTCGGCTTCGGCACTCGTCAACTCCTGCTTTGCCTGAAGCATATCTTTATCCGAAGCCATGCCGGAATTATACATATCCTGCGTAGCATCCATGTTTCTGCGAGCGAGCAACAGTTGTTGTTCCGCTTCTTTCAATTGTTTCTCATAGTCCGCCACTTCTCCACTGCGGATGACTGCCAGTACATCTCCTTTACGAACATAATCTCCTATTTCTGCTTTCAGTTCCGTCACCGTGCCTCCAAACATCGGATATACATGCGCTACCTGATTTTCATTAAAAGTGACCCGTCCGTTCAATGTCAGTTCATCAATCACTTCTTGAACGTGAACCGTATCGACAGATACAATTCTCAACAAGCTATCTGTCAGGCATAAAGCAGTCGGTTCAACATTCGGTTGTTCTCCTTTACCGGAGCATGCTCCCAATACGGTAGTAAGCAATATGCAAGGAAGGAATTTATTCCAGTTCATAGTCTTTGATAATTTATGAATATTAGTAGTTTAATATATTTTGCCCGATAGTTGTATTCAGGTTTTCCATCGCGAGGAAAACATCTTTCTTTATTTCATGCAACTGAATACAGGTTTCCTTATAACTGTCATAATAATCGATAAACTCCAGCAAGCTGATATTCCGCTTGGTAAAGTTTTCATTCACTCCTGTTATCAGTTTCTCAAAATTACGTTCCAAATCCATATTGGTAGATTGGTAAAGCTGAACTGCTTTTTCCAGTGAAGCATAAGCGGTATAAAGTTCCATATCTGCACGATTAGCAGCATTTTCCTGTTCCGCTCCTGCCTGTTGAATACTAAAACGGGCTGCCTTTATATTTCCCTGATTGCGATTGAAAATAGGTACTGACAAGCTCACTCCTACCGCAAAATAGTTATTGATAAAGTTTCCGGCACGGTCATAGTTCCCTTTCACCGAGAACTCCGGAAATGCCATCGATTTCTGCAATTTCAGATTGGCACGGGAAGCACTTACCGTACTTCTGGCAATCTTCAAGTCCGGACGTTCATTTACCATCGCTTTCAAATCAGCAAACGATAATTGAGACAAATCCAATTGCTTCAACACCTCTTCGTCCAGTGATAACTTAACCGTAGTATCTCCCGGAAGATTTAACAAGACATTCAGTTCTCCTCTAAGAGTCAGCAACTCGTTTTCCCGTTCGTTCTTCTCTTTCTTCAGCGAAAATAGCATAGATTCCAAACGAGACATTTCCATCAATGAGATATTTCCTTTCTCCTGTTGCAGCTTCATTCCGGCAAGCAGTTCTTGCAGAGAGTTCACTTCTTTCTCGTAGATGGATATGGATTTCGAAAGAAAATAGACTTGCACAAACTTCTCATTCAACTCCTGACGGAGTGTTCTCATCACCTCTTCAAACTGATATTCCGCTATTTCCTTATTGATTTTTTCCAGCTTTATCTGCTTGTTTCGCTGTCCGGCAAGGCGAATGACCTGTTCAACCTCCACAACCGTTTCACCCTCCTTACCAAAATCAAAATACTTTCCGTTCAAGCGGTTATAGACATTCTGTTCCAGCGAGATGACCGGATTCTCAAATAACCTGGCTTGCAGCACTTGTGCCTGTGCCATATCAATGTTATACCGTTCGGCTATCAGCGATAAGTTACGTTCCAGGAAACGTTGTTCCGCCTCTTTCAGCGTTAATGTTCCTGTGGTAGCCTGTTGCGCACATATTCCTCCTGTCAGCAGAAGAAAAAAAGAAATTAAAAATTCTCTGTTCATTACTATATTTATCTTTATTACCTTATCGTAGTTGTCGCAGCAAAATTACAATTCTGCAACCGGAGAAACGGAAAAAAACGATTATAAGCCTCTCATATCAGATTAGAATTTGATTAGAAAAGAGCCATAAAGGAAGAATTGTAAACACAACAGGAAAAATGGCCAGCCTTCTTTCATTCCAACTCCCCTATCTTTGCAGGAGAGAAAATAAAACGAATCATTAAAAAATAGTAGGATATATGAAAATAATAGATTTAACCAAAGATAGTTTTGTTGAGAAAGTAGCTGATTATCAATCTTATCCTGATAGTTGGAACTTTAAAGGGAATAAACCTTGCCTGGTCGATTTTCATGCACCCTGGTGTGTCTATTGCAAAGCATTATCGCCTATATTAGACCAATTGGCAAAAGAATACGAAGGTAAATTAGATATTTATAAAGTGGATGTCGATCAGGAACCGGAACTGGAAAGCGCATTTAAGATTCGTACCATTCCCAATCTGTTACTTTGCCCGTTGAACGGCAAACCGGCAATGAAATTAGGCACTATGAATAAAGCCCAATTGAAAGAATTAATAGAAACCAGTTTACTTTCAGAATAGAAAAACATCGAAAGTCCGGAAAGTTCCTTATGACGATAGACTGATAAACTACCAGGCTTTTGATATAATACGGCTCACCCGATAATCATTGGGGGTATGCATAAATCTTAGCCAGTCTAAAGA
>NZ_QTNF01000017.1:0-122234 GCF_003603455.1 Bacteroides sp. AM37-9
AAAATATAGACCTATACTACAAAAATAAGCCACGGATATTTGCAACTGTGCCTATTTAATCCTGCAAATGAATTTTTCAAATCTCGCAATTGGCATGAAAGTCGTTGCTCATGAGGGTCCTCTGCAAATACCATTGCATGGGTGTATGCAACAATCATTCCCTTTAATCTATCATAAACATTGTCTTGGACAATGTATTCATGACGCTGAAAAGAAAAGGAATTCGCAATTCTATCAGTAACCAAAGGCTTCTTTGTTTTACCTGTATTTATCACGAATTCAGATTTATATTTTTCTATACATTTTACCTCAAACAATATTTGTGATTCTGCAACAAAAGATTCAAGTAAATCATTCGAAGAGAACAGAAAAGCGACAGCACCCTTTTTGTAATAAATTGTTTTACTATATGTAAATAGGGTTTTACTTTTCTTGACTGGAGTTATATTTGATTTGTCCAAAATTTCCTCATTGACTTTTAATACGTAATCACCCTCTATTTCCTTTGTTGACAAGATAAGATAGTTAACTCTTTCATTTGTTCCATCTATATAACGGCTCAAATTGTTGCCATATCCTCTTACTTGATAGAAAGAGAATGGAGATATACTTTCTGAAACAAACGACTCCAGTAAGTTCCATGAATTTATGCCTATATAATAAAACATATTTCTAATTATTTTCTATTTCAACAACATATTCCTTCGATACATCTTTTAAAAATGATGTTTTCTTGCCCGTGTAGGAAATATAAAGATTACGTGAAGAACGAGTACATGCTACATAGAAAGCATTCCTTTTACAGGTATTCGCCTCATTAGCAAATGGAACAAAAACATTGTCGAATTCAGACCCTTTTGCTGCATAGTATGTAAGAATACATGGTAGGTCGTTATTTGAAAAATCCAAAGTGTTGATTGTCCTAAAAGGAACGACATTTCCAGTTCGATAATGCACCTGAGTATTTATCCCTCTTTGTGTTAAAAAATCGTTTACTTCACGCACGTCACTCTCATCAGGAACCAAGATTGCCACATCGTCCAAATCTTCCATTTTTATCCTATTTAAGATGCCTTCTAACTCTTTCTCTTTGGAAGAGTATTTCGTGATAATGGGTTTTGGATAATTAGGATAGTCGCTATTACCACCATCTTTCATGTTATTTGTCATCAAATCCACCTTGACACTTTGAATTTGCTGAGCTACTTTTGCTATGGTCTTTGGCAAACGATAATTGTAATCTAACGAGAAACGTTTATATCCCAAAGTTTTAGCAATTTCATCAATGGAACTACCATTGAAGTTCATTTGTTGTACAGAATCCCCAAACAAGGAAAGGCTTTTTCCTCTATGGGCTATCATTCTTGATTGATAGTCTGATACGTTGAAATCTTGCGCTTCATCGATGATGAGATAATCAATACGGTCTTCAGATTGTTTGTACATGGTTCCACTTGGAATCAGTTCAAATTTTTCTGTATTTGTCACGCTAAAGCCTGATGTGTATGGAATTTCTCTAAACCAACTAACTCTTCGTCCAAAGGCAGAGTAGAACTTATAATCAACCCAATCTGCGAAGTCAATTCCATAGGTAGTCTTGTCCTTTTCTGTGCGTTCAAATTTTCTGACGCTTAAATCATTTACCAAATAGAGCGTATTTCTATTTCCTTTCTCCCAATACACATCTCCAGTCAAATCGAAACCGCGGTGAGTCCAAGCCCATTCATATGCTATACGTTCCTTGTCTAAACCAAGTGCCTGCATACCATATGCTATCATTCTCTTCAAGGCCACGGTAAAAATGACAATAGCATAACTTCCTTTATTTTTTGCCTGTAGAGCACGATGGATGGCGAGATTCGTTTTTCCACTACCAGCCGCTCCTTGTACTATTATATCATCGGTTATACTTTGTATGATGATTTTTCTTTGCGAATCATCCAAGTTTGAAATAAACCACTTTTCTAATCTCATAACTTAACCGATTTATTAGAGAAAGGCTATAACGAGAATTGGACGGATCTTACTTTTTTCAGAAGAAGTTCCAATTCTATCATATCCACATCCACTCAATGCGCATAACACAATGCTCATAACTATTCCTATGACAATATAAAGACTTTTCTTTTCCATTTCTTATCTTTTACGTCGAATTTTTCTCCCTCTCTTCGTAAGAGAGGGATTAGGATAGAAACGTACTAAAAATCAACACTTCAAATCATGATAGTTATCTTTTTGCTAAACATTTCTATGTTCTTTCTATGTTTTTTGATATAAAAAGTTGATTTTCTCCCCGATACATTCTTTGATTTGCGCTATTTTGAGTATTTTTACACCGACAAATCCCTCTCTTACGAAGAGATAACCTATTTTGCTAAACACACTCCTACAGATTTTTCAATATCATCTCGTTCGCCTTGTCCACCAAAGAATTGTCCAATGATGCCAGATAGATTTGAGTAGTCGCCTCGGAATCATGTCCCATTCCCTCGCTGATGACGGAAAGCGGTACATTCTTGTTCTTTGCTATGCTTGCCCAAGAATGGCGGCTGACATACATAGTGAGATTCACTTGCAATCCTACGATTATTGCTATTTCTTTTAGCTTGTTATTGACGAGGCGTAGTGCATTACGGTATTGTCGCTGCTCATTACCCACCTTATTGATTATAGGCAGCAGGTAATCAGTCCCATTTCTCTGGTATTTGTCGACTATTTCCTGCATACACTTCTCCCACCTGATGAAAAGCTGTTGCCCCGTCTTGCGTCTGCGGTAAGAAAGGATTCCATTCTGTAAGTCTTTCTTTTTCAAGTAGGCCATGTCAATGAACGACATTCCACGTGTATAGAACGAGAAGAGGAACATATCCCTTGCAAACTCCAATGACGGATTCATGGACAAGTCCAATTCCTTAATCTGTTTAATGGCTTTCAGTGGAATGGCACGTTTCACGGTCTTGTCTATGCCTGTATAGACGTGCCGGAATGGATTGCGCTGTTCCGTCAGTCCTTTCTCCACGGCACGATTATACACCGCACGGAGTATGCGCATATAGAATGAGACTGTGTTCATGGTTATATCCTGCGCCTTCATGTAAGCCTCATATTCCATCATAAGGTCGGAGCTAAATTCGTCCAACAGGACATCGCTATCTTCCCGGAAGCGCATGAAGCTTTTTAGCGTGGCTGCATAATTCTCCGCTGTCCGTTCCTTGTTAAGCAGTTTCAGACGAACAATGACACCCTCCATGAACCGGAAGAAGGATTGTTCCCTTGTGGCCTCTTGATATTCCTCCACAATACTATCTGCCGTGAAAACATTACCGCTGTTTTCCATTCTTCCAATGATGGCTTTCAGCCTCTTCAAATCCCATCCGATACGTTCCTTTATCGAACGTAGAATATCTGTTCTTCCATTGGCAGAAAGAATTACTACACCGCTTTTCTCATTCCATTCCTCCCTGAACACCCGGTAATCCGTCTTTATCTGACGGATTACTCGGTTATGGATGACTTGGTAGTATATTGTCCCTTCCTTGTCTACGACAGTCGAAGGGCGGAACTTGACCTTTACCGATGCCATATATCAATCGGATTTAAGGTTATCGGTCGGAGATTTGCCTTTCATGTCTTCCTGCATGATGCTGTCGGAAACGGCTTTCAAAGTCGTGCCATATCCGTCCGCCTGTTTCCGTACCCACTCGATGGCTTTTTCGTCCCGGCGGATGTCGAACACCTTGTTCAGCCAAAGCACATCATTGGCATTGCATCCGCCCCAAGAGCGGATGGCACGGAACTTCAGCGCATCATCGGCATACTGACGTTTGGACTGCCATTGTCCGATGTTGCCCCACAGGGACAAGGCGCATATCACACCAATCCCCACAACGAAAGAAAAGACCTTGCTCGATTTGATGTCGAAGCTGTGCCTGTGGATATGATCCTGTCGGGGCAGTTGCTGTTGAACATCCGGTACTTTAAACTGTTCTTCAAGGAAACCGATTCGCTTCAAAATCACGGTTGTCACCTGTGCATAAGCCTCCCATTGCCTTGCCAACAAGTCCTTAATCTCTTCGGATTGAGCCTTTGTCGTTTCCACAACAGCCTCCTTAATCGGGGATAAATCCGGCTTGTCATTCCCGATTTGAGGCTGTCGGTCTGCCACGTCGGGCAACTCTTCCAATTTACTTTTGATGCCATTTAAGGTTGTCTTGATTTCCTCAAAGAGGATGAATACATTGTTATTGTCTGCCATAGTTACCAATTGATTTTACGTTGTTTCTTCTTTTTCTTGTTTCTCAAATAAGGATCATAAGGCTGCTGTTCCTCCGGTTGATTGCTTGGAGAAAACAAGCCTAAAGACCCCTCGATAAGATTGCCGCCACTATCTGAAATTTGGCTTATCTCGTCCCGATTAGATTGCGGATGTGGTTGCGGTCGCATCTGTCGTTCCTCGTAATTGTTACGGCTCAATGCCGCGTCAATCTTGGAATAGCTGAAAGCGCGGTCTATCTTCGAGCCGTTGAAGCGGTAGCCGTTCATCGTAAAGACTATACCTTGAATTTCGTTTGTCTGCCCCTTGTACTTGAACTGCACATCGACGCCCTGCCGCTTCAACCGTTCAAGCAAGGTGTTCCAATCCTTGCATCTGCCGACTTCCGCCTTCAAGATTTGATATAGCCCGTACCTCGTCTTGTCCGGCTCTCGCAAACGCTCTACCTTCACTTGCTCCTTACCATTGGCAAAGTGAAGCCCGTATTTTTTGATAAGCTCCTTGCAGATGCGCTCGCTGCGAAAGCGGTCGTTCCTGTCGGAAATGGTCTTGCCGTTATTGTCGATACGGTTGAACGCTATATGCACGTGCGGATGCTCCTTGTCGAAGTGCCGCCCGATGATGTATTGCGTATCCTTGATGCCCATCCGCTCCATATACTCACGGGCTATCCGAGCCATGACCGCATTGTTCAGCCGTGGCGCATCCTCCTTTGAGAAGCTCAATGCGATATGCCCGACAGCCTTTGTCACCCTCGGATTCATCCGTGCCTGACCGGTGAATCCCTGCGCTATCGTGTCGTTATTTTCCAAAAATAAGCCGTCCGCATCTATGATTTGAGTACCTTTTTCATCGTTCAGAATGTAGTAAACCACACCCTTGAAGTCCGAGCCTTTCATGATTTTGGCTATCATAGGCGTATCCGGTTTACAAGGTTGTCTATCTCTATCACCAGTGTGCGACAGGGTATGAACACGGAAGTGTAGCCCTCCGCATTCGCTTTTCTCGCCAACTGGTTCAGGTTGTTCGCCATGCCGCACAGTTTGCGGATAAGGTCGCCGTGCTCTTTCGAGAGCCGTTCTTTCACTCCGCCTTTCGTGATGCAACCACGGATAAATTCACTGGCTGAAATTCCTGCCGACTTCGCCTTGGACTTCAACAGGTAGTAGTCCTCCGTTGCCATCTTTACCGTGATACGGTATTTCAGTTTCTCGGCAGCTCCCTTGACGGGGCGACCGCCCTTGTTGGCTCGTTCCCGTCCGTTGTCCTTTCTCTTTTCGTTGTCCATAATATCCTAAAATTTAATGTATTCACTAAGTGCAATGATTACATGAAGAATAGACCAACGGGATGTGCCTTCCCTGCGAGGTTTGGAGCGGGGCAAGCGGTTTCGGTCTGCCCGAAACATAAACTTGCCCCTCCAAACATCGTTACAAGTGATTTAGAGCAACTCTGAAAGATGCCCTAAAAGTACCCGGTTAGTCTCGTCTTAATTCCTACAATTTACGCCATTGCTCGATGTCTTCTCTGTAGGCTTCCATGTGCTGACGGGCGAGGTTCTCGATAAGCCCTGATACACTCATGCCACGTCCACCGAGGCGGCGCACGATTTCGTCCAGCCTATCACGGACCTCCCCACTGACGAACACGGGCTTGCGGTCGGCAATCTTGGGTACCCGCAGAAAGGTGGCACGGTATTCGTCCAATGACAGTCTGCGCTGTTTGCTGCTGATACGTCTGGCGATTGTCCGTTCCACGCTAACGTTATCCGCCTCTATTCTCTTTGTCTCGTTGTCTGATCCCTCGCTTGTTTCCGGCTCGTCCAATACAGGAAAGAGATTGCCCGCTTCCACAACAGGTTCTTGTTCTGTTACGGAAGAACTCTCTTCCGGTTCGTGTTTGGGCATGGAAGGCATATAGTCTTCCAACTTGAAGTTCTTGAACGCTTCATCGTTCTCAATGTTTTTGAATTTCTTGCTCATTGTTGTTTCTTGTTAAAGTGAATACTTGTTAGTCTGTATGCGCATAGTTGACCGTTTGTCGGGAGCAAAGTAAGAGGCTTTAGTTCAGGCAGTCAAGGACTTGGATTCTGTTAGGCAATTTTGTGTAGTTTTGCCTTATGGCGGTATGAACAATGGTGCAGACTTCTTCGATTTGCCGGATATGAATCACAGGAAGAACAAAGATGTATTTACGGGTAAATTTGAATTAAGCCCTTATTTTGTTCTTGGCATTCTTGCTAAAATCCCCAATTAAGATGATAACGATAAATAGTACCCCGGACAACCTATGCCATACCGGTGCCACATGCTTCCACTTTTAGAAAATCCATTGTCGGATAACTGATTATATATTCCTTTGCGGCAAAAGAAACAATAACAGCAAAGAAGAATGTATATGGAAATCGTATCTATCGAAAGAAAGACCTTTGAGGCGATGGTCGCCAAGTTCGACCGCTTCGTTCACCGTATGGAAGCAATCTGCCAACGGCACGGCGAAAAGAGAATAAGTGAGTGGATGGACAATCAGGACGTGTGCCGGATGCTGAACATCAGTCCTCGCACGTTACAGACTCTGCGGGACAACGGTACGCTTGCCTACTCACAAATAAACCATAAGACGTATTACCGTCCCGAAGATGTGCAGCGTATCGTTTCCGTTGTGGAGGATAGACGAAAAGAAGCGAGATTCAAAGGACGGACGATATAATCTCAGTGCAATAAATAAAGTATAATAACAATACCCACTAAATTCAAAGTAACATGAACGAATTGATTAACAAAGACAACGAGTGGATAATCCACTTCATGGGCAGCCTTGACCGTCTGCTGGACAACTACGAGCGCCTGACCGCCAACTACCGCCCGACATTGGGCGGAGAACGTTTCTTTACCGACAAGGAGGTTTCAGCACAGTTGAAGGTAAGTCGAAGAACACTTCAAGACTACCGCAACGAAGGACGGATAGCCTATATCCAATTAGGTGGCAAAATCCTCTACCGTGAATCCGACATAGAGAAGATGCTAACTGACGGCTACCGCTCCGCCTACCGACAGAAGGCAATCTGATTTTCTTGAAAGAGTGCAGTTTGCCGTCTGCTCTATAATTTGCGGTAGTAATGGACTTGACAGCAAAAACAAAAAGGAACGGTTTACGGATGAAGCATCAAGATTCCGCTTCGTCTGTTAGCCGTTCCTTTTCTTTGTCTTCTGATTTCCCGTCAGTCGCTTGTTTCCGTTGCCGGATGCCTTTCGAGCGTATGGCCGGCAGAGGCAAGGTTTTCGGGCTGAATACGCTCCGCAGGAGGAAGATTCTGCCCGAAACGGCTTTGCCGCCTGACCTTGCCACTGCCATCAGTGCCATGCGCTACCTTTGCATCCGAGCATCGGGAACAGGTGACTGATGGGATGAACCTCAACTATACCATAGGTTGCTTCCTCTGCCACAAGATACAAACAATGTTATTGAGTTCTCTTTCTTGGTGGCGTAGATTTCATTTATCACAAACCGTCTGAACAAGATACTTTCTCTACTGCATATCCTGAATGCAATGGCTATAACCATTTCAAGATTATAAACATCATAACTGATACCATCTGGTTGCTTGATATATTTTATCGTATCACATTCGTTTAACTCCTTATTCCTATATATAGCATGAATCGCTTTACGGATGTCACAAGAGAATACTCCAAACAGGTCGGCGATTTCGAATTGTGTCATCCATACGGGTGCGGTCGGAATAGTGACCATACCCGCTTCACTGATTGTGATTATACCTCTATCCATAATATATTGCATTGACATTGTTTAGTTACTTTTGTTTGTCTTTTCGCCGGTAGATTGTTTCTTCCGGCGTTCCATCAGTTTGTCCATATCCTTTGAGATTTTGTCATCGGTTATACGTGCATATCCCTGTGTCGTCCGAATATTGGAGTGCCCCATCATCTTGGCGATACTCTCTATCGGTATATCCGCTGAAATAAGGAAAGTTCCGAAACTATGTCGGCTTTGGTGGTAGGACAAGTTATCCTCTTTGCCTATGATTACACCTAACTCATGAATTTCAAACCACAAGGCGTCACGGTTAGGAAGCGGAAATACGGGCTGTTCGTCATTGACCGTGTTGTACAGCGACAATATCTGTTCCGCTATGGGATGCAGGGGTATGAACGCTTCCACCTTTGTCTTCTTGCGGTTGATACGGATATACCGTCTGCCCTCCGCATTCATCCCGATGTGGTGGGGATGCAACAACTGTATATCCACATACGCCAATCCTGTCAGGCAGGAGAATATGAAAGCCCGTCTCGCCAACTCCAGCCTGTTGTCATACATCGGGGTGGAAAGTATCTTCTTGAACTCATCGCGGCTGATGTATCTGTGCTTTGCCTCCGGTTTGGTTTCATATTCCAACTCCTCGCAGGGATTCACTCGGATTATCTCCTTATCGACCGCCAGATACAACAGGCGGTTCAACCATCGCAGACAATGGTTGGTCTGAGATGCCCCGAAGTTCTTGCATCTTTTCAGATATGCCTTATAAGATTTGCCGAAGTCCTCTGTAACTTCTTCAAAATAGATGTCCTTTTTACCCGATGACACAATATAGTCTGTCAGGTACTTCTGGTAATACATTGAACTTCGATAGGAGGAGGTTGAATCTATTTCCTCGGAGTGTTTTTTTAACCGCTCCCGTTCCCATTCTCCCATTTGCAGGAGGGTAGTCGGATGAATGTTGTTTTGGGTGATGTAGCTCTTCAACATCTCTGCACTGACTACACCTTGCGATTTCAGTATTTCCTCGTATGCTTCTGAAATGATCCGGAGATATTCCTGCAAGCGGTTGTTTTCCCTTATGGACTTTATCTCGTTCTTCTTGCCATTCCAATCTTCGGGACGGCAATAGATACTTGTGCTTATGACCGTCTGTTTCCCGTCAATGGTTATGCGGCAGAGAACGGCGGTCGTACCGTCAGCCTTTACCTTGCTGCGGTTGATATAGGGTAACAGTGAAAATGTACTTCGCATATCGTTTGCTGTATTAAAGGGTAAGTTTGAAATCCTCGGTAGCTTTGATGAACCTGTCCATGTCCTCAAAGAGTTTTTTCTGACTGACACGGGCGTACACCTGAGTGGTGGAAATATCGGAATGCCCCAACATCCTACTGATGGTCTCAATCGGCACACCAGCTTCGAGCGTAATCAGCGAGGCGAAACTATGCCTCGCCTGATGGTAGCACAGGTCATCCTTGATGCCTGCCAGTGCCGCCAACGCTTTCATGTGCCTTCTAAGATTGGGCCAGCGAAGTAAAGGAAACAAGGTTTCTCTGTCCTCACTGCTATACTTATTGATAAGCGCAATTGCTTCGGGCAATAGTTTTACACTAGCACGGAGTTCGTTTTTCTTTCTGCGGTATTTCAACCATAATGCCCCTTCCCCGTCTGTCTGCAAATTAGCATGGGTAATCGAAACGACATCCGCATAAGATACACCTGTATAACATCCGAAGAGAAACATATCCCTTGCCAGCATATGGGATTTGCGGTATGCAGGTATTTCCACGTCACGGATTTTCTCAAACGATTCACGGCTCAATGCCCGTGGAGTCGTTTCCGTTTTCCTCGGCAGGGTGAAATGTTGGAAGTGGATTTTATCGGCATGTCCCTCTTTATAAGCTATACGGCAAATCTTCTTAAGTATGGCAAGATAATGTCTGGCAGTATCGATTGCCTGTCCTTTATCTTCCGTGACAAATGTCTGATAGTCGTGGATGAACTGTTCCGTCAGTTGCCCGAAAGCCAAATCCTTGACCTTGTACTGATGCTTGATGAACTCTCCGAGAGCCAGCCGCATATAGTGATAGCCGGGATAAGTACTTTTGGCACGGTCAATACCGATACGTGCCTTGATGTCATCACAGACAACATCGGTCATTTTCATAAGGGTCATCTGCGTTTCCATGCTGCCTTGAAAAAGGTCTTTCACATCGGTGGCATCGAAATCAATTTTGCGTTCCACAAGATTGTCGAATGCCATGTTTAACGCCAGTAGCAACTTGTCAATCTTGGCATTAGTCTCCACCGCCTCGCGGCTCTTTCCGTTCAGACGGCTTTCACGGGGATTCCACAATTCGGGAGTGCAGGACAACTTGCATCCGAACTGTGCCATCGTGCGGTTCACTGTAATTCTTCCCATTATCGGGGCTTTGCCCGACTTGCCCAGTCCGCTCTTTTTGAGGTAGAGCAGCACCTTGAATTTTTCTACTTTCATACGCTTATATTTTTAGGTGCAAAGTTACTTGCCATATAAGCGTTCCTTGATAAGCAAAATGTAGAGTACGAGTGCAAAGAAAACGGTGAGGATTTCTTTTCATTGCATTCCGTTACCTGTTCCCGTTCCAGTAACTGCCCGGCTAACGGTCTGGTAACTGAACAACCTCAATATTACGTTATCATTTGCATTTTCTCAATTTGGCAAAATACTGAAACCCTACTCATTTCAAACGGTTTACGTTTAATCTTCTTATCTCTGCTTTTCCTTGCGTAGCCTATCACTTTCCACGTCGCCCGGCACACCTTTGCCACTACTGTTGCATTAGCCAATGGGGTGAGGATTGAGGTTATTAGCAAAATGCTTGGACATACGAATATCCAGACCACGCAGCTATATGCGCATATATACCAGGCTGAAGTAGACAAAGAGTTTGAACGACTTAACAATATTGTATGAAGATGAAACTTGTCACTGTAAGAGAAGCAGCTGATTTTCTTCGTATATCTTACAGAACAGCTCAACGATACTTGGCTGAAGGAAGAATACCGTACACCAAGCCAGCCGGTAGAGTATTGATAAAGGAGCAAGACTTGATGAACTTCGTCAATATGACGAATAGATAAAAATATATGCCTCGGTTACTTTGCACTGTGTGTCATTTATGACTTACCAAAATAGGTAAAAGCCCAGATTACTGTTTTGACACATGGTATTCACCCTAAGTGACCGGGGTTTATTATAAAATATGCATTTCAATATTAAAGCTGCGGAATATCTACGCTCGTCTTACAGGGCCGTTCAGAGGTATTTGGCAGATGGGAGAATCCCATATACTAAGCCTACCGAGAAAATACTGATTAATGAACAAGACTTAATTGATTTTGTACAGATGAAAAGAAGATAAAAAAGAAAGGCTACTATGAAGTAGCCTTTTTCTTTTCTCCCAAATCAAATAAAACCTTCTCAAAATGAGGTTTATATTTTTCGGGTGTATCATCACTCTTATACATTGCATATATTAGATTCTCATATTCAGCATCATTCAATTTACAAACTACTTTAGGAGAGTTGAAGCTTGATAAAAGGTCTGTTTGCTCCCCGTCTTTAAAGCAATAGTCAAATCGAACAACCGTTTGAACCGGGAAATGATAATCACTGCCATCTGGTGCTACTCCTACACACACACTGGTCAAGAATACATAAGAAATAATTTCTTTTTCTTTGTTTTTAATCGCTCCATGTGTTACCTGCTCCAACGGTACTCCTGCACGATCTTGTGATGTAGTAAAACATGCCACTACACTTAATTCTTTGCTTCTATATAAAGATATTAAATACTTTTCCTTTGGAGGGTTTGTGATTTTACTAAAGCCGTAAACTACATTTCTTGGTGATAACATCTTTATTACATTAACACATAATAGCAATTTCATAAGCGTCATTGTAAACGCTTATCTTTTCTTCATCTCCCTCTATTAAATCCTTTAAATTTAATTTTATATCAGAACGCCCATTGGAAGATTTAAAATTAGGATTATATTTCTTTTTGGCAATATCCCATAATCCTCCAGGTTTATGTGTTATCTCTGATAAGTCATCAGCAGATAATTGTCCGTATTTGTCAATAATAGAATCTATAAGTCTCAATTCTTTCTTACTAAATTGAATTGAACTTTCGTTTTTATCTACAAATGGGGTAATAATTACTTTTTCTTCTCTGTTTCTGTGAACACTAATGTATTTAGAGAAAATTCCTCCTCTATCCTTAATCTCATAAATACAAGGGGCTACAGGTCCTTTCTCCCAAGCATAGTATGTTAGCCAAGTAACAGATATACCTCGTGAACGCACTGACTCTTCATCTATTAAGAAGACTAATTTTATTAGTTTTCTAAGATTAATATCTTCAATTTTAGATGAAATGTAAGCTAATAAATTTCCAATTTTAGAGTTGTTCATAATTTTCTAATTTAATAAAATCCTGTATCTGTGATACTTAAATAGGATTTATTTAGCATTATGATATTGTTCATTATTTATTTAATTGTGCAAAGATACAACATTAGTTTTACTTTTTCTTTCAGCATCATTAAAATTATCTTTATCAGCACTACTTTTAACACAATTAATAGAAGTAAGTTCAGTATCTACAGCATCATTAACAAGAATACGGTGAGCAATATCACTATTACCCACCGTATCATTTAGTCTAAGAGTAGTACTTACAGCACTCCTAACAGAAGTCCTATGGCTCCCCAGATTATATCATGCCAATCAGCTACTCCTTTCCTTATCCATTTGTCTAAAACAACTTCTTTGGCGACAAGTATAATCAGAGTGATTAGTATGGCACTCCAAACAGGTATAAGGTATTTGAGTACATCATAAATCAAGATGCCGGCAATCAGATGCTGGGCACCGTCCATTCTCATGTGGTTAAAGCAGAATTCATCTATTTTCTGCCTAATTCTTTTTAGAAGATCCATGTAATTTTTGAGGTTAATTTTTAATTTTGAGATTCTGTTGTCATATTAAAACCGTTTCATACATGCCAAGGGTTTTGATATGGGTCATAAGATGTTTGAAAGGTTGCCATCTGCCAGTCTGTAAGAGGCTCTTTCTTGTTATCAATTTTTCTCGGAATTTGAGGATTTAATTTTAGCCTGGAAGCGTCTTTTAGCCATTGCATAGAATGGTCGTAGTCATCTATTCGTACAGTACTGATATTGTTAGGAGAAATCAGTTTGTGCAACTCGTATAATGACAGTTGAACCATGTGACGTTTCAAGTTATAGTTTCTTGGGTCATGGTATCTGATATTCCTTTCCAGTTCCGGTACATCAGCATTGGGATTGATTATAGGATAATAAATTTTTCCTTTATATTCTACATATTCGTGTTCTGACAACTCATAAGAATTGAGTGAAGGGTCATATTCTCCAATCATCCCCCAGCAGTCAGACTCCATCGGATTGACCAGACAGTCATAATTATCCATTGTTAGCAAGGTGAAGAATTTGCCTTCATATTCTACAACTTCCCATTCATTGTATGGAACGGTGTCCCACTTGTATGTATCAACCATTTCCCAGGCATTAACTTCCGGAATACGAATATCGTTGAAGTCTATGCCATTGGCGAGGTCACATATATATGCCCGTCCTAAGAACTTTATCACATCTCCGGGACGATAGTTTTTCATCTGGCTGTATTGTTCTATTTTTTCCAAGTCAAGTATCTCTTCTGTTTCGTGCCAATAAGATATAGGACAAGGAGCTTTGTAGCCATTGATAGCTTGAATTACCTCGCATATTTCTCCGTCAAGGTAAAAATGACATCCTATAGGATAACTGATTCTTCGATCATATTCAAAGATGAATTTACCTCGATTTAGTTCGCGTTCAATTTCGTAATTTTCAGTAAGGTAATCCATAATAGATGCTTCAGCGGCTTGTTCTGCCTGCACAAAACAAATATCTTTCCCACGGGTAAGCTGCGATAAAGCATCCTCCGTAATGATACCCAGATAATCGTTTTTGTTTAAAAACCTTCTATACATAATTAATATTCAAAAGTGTTATAGACTGGTGCTGTATATGTTTCAATTGTTGTCTTTTGATTTTGGAACCGTCTCCATGAGTCGCAGAGAAACAATACCAATACATAATCCAAGATGTCCGATAAGTGCCCGTATTTTTCTTCTTTTCCACCCGTTTTGGGGTTTAATACTTTTTTCTTGGATTTGGTGCCGTCAGAGTTCTTCTGCTGGTATATCATATCTTCAGTAAATTTACGACACCGTAGGTCTGCCATGAATTTCCAACCGTCAAACCCGTTTAATATTGCATTGACAAACTCCAACCTGGTACTTTGTGGCGGCTGCTTCTGAAGCAATTTTATACGTGGCCTTAGCACATTATTTTTCATATTGTCCACTATAATAGTATAGTTGTTGACACCTTCTTCTGTTTGCGTGCTACGTGCTAATCCTGCTGGGTCTCCTGTTATAATTATTCCACCTATATGCTGATTCTGGAGGTGTTTGTCCCTTATTTTTTGAGATAATTTTGGGGTATTGTTTTCTTTGTTCTCTGGTTTACCTAAATTTTCTTCCAGCAGATATATTTCTTTCTTCTCATAATTAATCTGCAACTCCATCTCACTCATATATGGAGCGACATTAAAGTCCCATCCTGATATGATTGGTTTCATCGGATCATAAACTTTTTCCCGTAACCGTTCAATAAGATGTTTTTCGCCATCAAAATTCCAATATGCAGCCATAAGATTTGAGTCAACAAAATCCCAGTTTCCATATAAAAGCCTTTCTCGTGTTGCTCGATCTGTAATTTTGTTTAAGGCAGCGACATAGGTCTGTACAAACTGAATATCCGGATTATCAAAAACAGAGAATGGAACGTATGCTTCACCTTCTTTGCATAATACAGGATTTCCTTCATCGTCTTGTACAAAACGCGAACGTACCCAATTAATACAAGGGTTGGTTGACATCATCATTCTGGCAGTCTTAAATGTTTCTGCTGTGCGCCAACGAAGACGAGAAAATAATACTTCAATAGCTCTTTCTGAAATTTCTGATACCTCATCTATGAATGCAATAGTATATTCTGAAGACCCGAAACGTTCAAAGTTAGGGTCTGAAGGTAAGTCAACCATTTCTTGCATGATGATGACTGAATCATTCCAAAATGTCAATATCCCATCCAGATTGTTTATTTTGTAATTTACCCCTTCTTTTAGCCCCCATTCCTTACACACTTTCTTTATGGTATTCCAAGTAGAACCTTTTAGACTCTTTAAGGTTTTACGAGCTACAACGGCACGTATATCTGGAAATCTCATGCAGCTACTAACAAGCCAGCAACTTCCTAAGTAAGATTTTCCACCTCCGGCTGCACCGCCTCCTAAAATAAGTTGTGGTAGATTCTCAGAGCCGCATGATGTGCAATATGGTTTATATTGTGGGTTTCCTTTAATATCATGTCCGACCATTTTTTGTGATATATGTCCTCCACAATGAGGGCAATAGTCGGGTTGAAGTAATTTCCATAATTCATATTGTTTGGGAGATGGCTTGAAATCAATTTTTATGTTTGGTGCTTTTAATCCTACAGCCATATTGTTAATTTAAAACAATAAATGGGAATCCGTACAGTAAGACAGATTCCCATTTGTATGGAAGATATGATTGTGAGTAAAGAAGTAAGAAATCAATTTTGTGCTTCGTTATAGATGCGTTCAACTACAGCCCACATTTCATCTGGCATTTGTTGTTCTGCAATAGCTTCACAAGACCTACGCATATAATCCAGTTCTTCTTTAGAAAATTCTACTACTAATGGGGTTTCTGCGTCTTTTTGAACGTTCCATTCAATTCGCTTTTCTTCCTTTTTTTCGACTATTTCATAGTCCTTTCTGTCTTGCTCTGAAATAGCAATTTTCCGGGCGATAGACTTTTTCAAATTAAAATCCATAAAATTTCCTCGTTCTGGAAAAATAGAAGGAATAAGCAATCTATCTTTAATATGTAAATCCATAACTTCTTAATGTTTTATCAAGAATAGTCTTTTGCTATAGAGGTGGTTGTTATAAATGATATGATTTTTTGATTTTAACAAGAAATATTGTTATTAGCATTGTAATTATTGCCGATAGATAAATTTTATCTTTATGTAAATCCCACCAACTTAATTCTATAGTCTTTCCTGATGATTTGCAAAGTTCATTAACCCTTTGGTATAGAGAGTCTAGCTTGGATGATATTTGTGAAATGGATATTGATAATGTTTCAGCTGATTCTGTATGCTCGGTATCTTGTTTGTTTATATTAGTTGTACTTTGCTTTATTGGATATTGTTTTCCAGTAGAGTCTGGCATCGACAGATACACTGTTTTATTTTCTAACTTTAAATTACTCAATTTATCTGCTGTTACTTTAGATTGTTTGTCAATATCTATGTGAAGAGAGTCCAGTGAATTACGAAGTTGTTGCAATTCACTGGAGTAATCTATCTGTTGTTGCTTCTCCATATTTTTAGAAGCAGCGCATGAATCAAGCAACAGAATACAAAGAATACAACTTATGATAGTAATTGGTTTCATACAATGCTGATAGTAATGGGTTCCCCTCTTTTTTGTGCCTCTTCAATCTTTTTGTTAAGGCAATCGGAAGTATATCTTGATTCAGATAATCGGCCTACAGTTGAATTTTTCCCTACTAAAATGCAACCGGCACTGTCTGCGGCGGTGTTGCCACTATGTATGAGAATACCTTCAAAATGGGGAACATTTAATAATCTTGGAAGATTACGACCGAATTTGGGAGACCAGTTATAGATTATATTATAGGTACCATACGGAATTGCTGACTCTCCATAAACCTTTTTCTCTCCATTATCGAATATTCCGTTTTTATTTTTATCAACTATCCTGTCTTCTAGGGTATTACAGAAGAATTCATTATTGATATATAGTCTGCCAATAGTATAAGTCTCTTTTGGCCATAGACGTTCTAATCTTAATTCCATAGTCTTAATCTTTTATTTGTGATAGTAATGTGGCTACTTTTATGCCACTGCTTCTGATATGTTTTCCAACCAGTTGTTTGTCCATCTTTTTACCGTTACAAAACGATAGGCCAATAATCCCGGCGGGCTTTTCTCCATCATACAATGTTAATAAGGCTATTTCGCTAATGTCGTTGGCTTGAAATTTGTAATACAAGCGTTGGTCTATTTTTTGAATGTCGTCCAACCCACCATAAAAATACCCATCGTCCAATACTTTTGCCACAAGTTTGTATTTTGATAAGCTAAAATCCGCATAGTCTTCGTCAACATTCGATATACTATCCCTAACTTCTTCAATTCGCATAGAACCGAAAAGGAATGGTAATCCTGTTGTCAGATTTTTACTTCCATTATGAAATTCTATTAACCATGCCCGGTCAGCATTAGTGGTAAATATCATTTTAGATAAAATATGGCGAATATTGGAATCCGCCGATAACCTTGTATTTACTAGATGGTCGTGTTGGGCAGTTGTTATTTCGGACATGCGATCCAAAAGATACTTTGGATTTAATGCGAAAAATATGATGTAACCGCTTAAAAACAACAGAAATAGTCCTTTTATAATGCTGAAAAAGCCATATCTCTTTTGTAGGTTAAGCAATTTTTGAAGCCATCCGATGCCTTTATCCAACTGTTCCATATTAATGTGAAGTAATTTGTACTGATTGGATTGGGATAAACCATTCTAGTTCATTTGCAAATGGTTCATTTAAGCGTACCCATACACCTTTTGTTTTTTGAGTTTGATTCTCTTTAATAATAACCCCGTCCCTTCCAATTAACTTTTTCAATTTCCATTCTTTCAATAAAGGGGAGGCAATGATTGTAATTTTTCGTCCTACCATTTGTTCTTTTATTCAACATTATTATCATTATTAGATTGAGGAACAATGACATTGAAAACAATACCAGAGTCACCGTTACCTTTCAATTCAACTTTACTTTCTTGTGCTACCTTTACTGGATACATTTCCATTAAAGCTTTTGATGCTTGCACAGCTACAGAACGTAATGGAGCTGGTGATAGCTCTGTGCCTCTTCGATCTGTATATTTTGCTGTAGAAGTTTCGTCTATAATATGCAATAGTTTTTCTGTTAGACGAGCTTTTAGATCGGCTGTTTCATAATTTGCGATAGCTCGCAACTGATTGATATACTCTTGTACATCATCCCGCGCCATTAATTGTTTTGCCTTTCTTAAAGAGGTATGACTGGAATCATAGAATATATCCTCGTAGCATTTGCGAGCATTTCCAGCATAAGGGTCACAGCCGAAAATGAACAGCTCACAAAAATCAATTTCTTGTTTATTCAACGATTCTGGTTTCTTTAGTTCCATTCTTTAATTGTATTAAAGCCCAGCCGATATGTTCAACTGGGCTTGGTTTACTAAGAATAGCTAGGAAAGGCTTTATGAGTTTGTTTTTTCAACATTACTTTCTAATAAATCTTGCATAACAACCCGTCTGAATAGGTCTTTGAGGCCATCTAGCATACTTTCTATATCTGCAATGTTCTGTAACTTGTCCCGATTAAAATTTATTTGTAAATCATATCCGGAAATTTCCATAATAGTTTCATGGGTATCTTCGGTTTGTACAGCCAGGATTCTTCGGTCTGAAAGAGTGTTGAACACTACTTCTGGCTCCAGTCCAATTGATTGCGCTTGTTGTTTTTCTTCTTCTGTTATCATATTTTATATCTTGAAATGGACACGTGATTTTTCTGTTTTGGTCATAACCATACTACCATCATCTATGCCGGAAGCATTACGCATCCTTTGGGAACATACCATAGCCACATTGGTCGTTGCTGTTACATCAGCATCTGCATCATGGGCATCATCTAGTTCAATACCAAATTTTTCTGCCATGATTTCCAATTTATAACTGGTCATGCCATCTAAATGAGACAAAGCCAATTGTCCTAAAACGATTGTGTCTATATATAAAGGCTGGAAGTGCCCATAGAAATCTGTTTCTCCTCTCATTAATTTGGCAAATTCTTTCATTTGTCCTCCATATTCCATTAACTGTTGCATGAATCCTATATCAAATCCAATGTTCTGTCCAATTAAGAAGGGCTTTATGTTGCGACCTTTTGATAATATGTTTCTACGGATAAAATCAATAACTTCTGCCGCAACTTGCTTAATGTCCACACCAAGAGATTCTAACATCTCCATTGTTATGGCAGAATAAGTCAAGGCTTTTTCTTCATATTTCATGGGCTGTTCATCGTCTTTATCAAATTTACTCTTCAATACTTTACGTTTAGCCACACCTTTATCCGGCTGTTTATTATATGGGGATATGTATTTTACATATCTGTCAATTGTTTCAAAAGTATCTATACGTACTGCATGGATTGCAATCTGGGTACATGCGCAATCTTGGCAGTCCAAACCGCCAGTCTCAAAGTCTAAGGTAAAAGCCACGATAATTGGCTTTTCGTTATTAGGAGTTGCCATATTATTTTAATAAACTTAGTGTGAGTTGTTTAACTTTTTGTTTAAATTCTTCGAGTGAATAATTATTATGAATAACATAATCATATTCATTTAAAGGTATCTCTATACGATTCAAATCGCGTTCACATCGCTGTTGGTCGATTCCACAATTTATACGATCATCCATACTTCTGTCGATATATACAGAAAATATAATAAATGAGTTTGGAAATTTTTCTTTTAAATATTTCAGACCTTTTTCATCAATTACGTATGTACATATCTTCTGCTTTGCCTGTTGCAATGTAGCCCAATATTCATGTTCGCCGAATTGTGTATAAGCTATCATTTCAGACATTTGGGGCTTGTCTTCCGGAGTTACAAACCAATGTTCTTTTCCATTTGTTTCTTCTTCCCTCATGGGACGTGTTGTATATGATACTATTGTTGGAATGCCGTTTTCAGACATGATGTTTGCCATTGTTGTCTTACCGCTTCCAGATGGTCCGACAATAGTTATAATAATTGGTATATTTGCTTTTATTTTCATAATATGTCTATAATTGAAGATTTATATAACTGAAGATTGTTTCCACCTGTATAGTCACTGTACTTGACTTGGGCGGAACATATAAGCATTTTGTTCTTTGCACTGCTAAGAGAACCACCCTTACAAAGTGTTGCCCGGACATTCATCCATTCATCATTCCAGATGACCATTTCTACCAGATCATTGTTTTGTTGAAGTAAAAGTTTGCAGAAAACTCGATTCTCACCTGTTTTCTTGTCTTTAAACTTTTTCTCCTCAATATCTACAATGTTAGCACAAATAGCAACGCGTTTTCCATCATAATCGGGGTCTTGTATGTTTTTTAAAAGTGCCCAAGATGCTTTTCCTTTTATTTTGGGCTTTGCTTCTGAATTGTCATAAATACGTTTATAGTCGATAGCTCCAATGCCACTAATTGCGATTTGCTGTTGACTCCAGAAATAATGTTTGTTTCTCAAATCTTCCGGTATATCTTTTTCGGATATTTCAAAACCTAAACATTTTGCGGCTTTTTCTAAAATGGCATATCGTTCTATGACTGATTGGGCATTTTCTACTTTGTCAAAACATCCGGATAATATTAAATGACGGACATGTCTTGCATTAACTGGGCATTTAGTAACTTCATTCGGGTTGTCTGGATCATCCCAATATTTGTACTGCTTTAATTTATACCGGAATATTCGTTCTATAAAGTTTTCAATAGAACTAAATTCTCCGCGTACATTTCGTTCGTTTATAATCCATTCTGTAGCTTTAGCTCCCAACATTTTAATACGAGAAAGAGACCAAAAAATTTTATTGGTTTCATAGTCTGTAATAAAGGTTCCGCCACTTACATTTATATCTGGTGGAACTATTTTTGCTTCACTGCATAGTTCCATCTCACTCATTAATGTAGGAATTTCATCATCTTTAGCCCATTGAAGAGCTATGGTATAAAAAGCTGTAGGGTAATTGGCTTTGAGGTAGGCTCCGGCATAGGCGGTAACAGCGTAAGCGGTTGCATGACTTTTGTTAAAAAGATAACCACCAGCTACCTCAAACATGTGCCATATTGCTTCTGCATCTTCTTTTGGGCAACCATTTTCATTAGCTCCGGCCATAAACTTGTCTCGTAAGGCAAGAATCTTATCTACTTTTTTCTTGGATATAAGTTTTACCAATTTAATACCTTCACCTAAACTGAATTTTCCAACTTCACGTGCAATTTGTGCTAGCTGTTCCTGGTAACACAGCACACCATAAGTATTCTTCATGGCATTGTATGTTCCCCATAGATATACAGGATCTGCATCTCCCAATTTGCAGTCTACATATTTATCTGTAGATCCAGAATCTAGTGTTGCTGGACGAAATAAGGCATTGGCTGCGATTAAATCTTCAATTTTATCTGGTTGCATACTTACCAGAAACTTAGTCATCCCTTTAGATGAAAACTGGAAAATATTTTGGGTATATCCCTTTTGTAGTAGTTGATATACTTTAGGATTATCTAGTCCGCTTTGCACGATATTTTGAAAAGTAATATTGGTATGATATTTATCATTACATATATTGATGACAGCTTGTAGTTTTGATAATTCCTTGATACCAAGACAATCATTTTTTAGTAATCCCTGTTCGTCTAATGAATAACCGTCAAATTCGGAAATCAATACACCGTCTATTTTCTTTATAGGGGTAAAATCAAAGCACTCCAAATCTTTTCCATCTTTTGAATCTGGGGTTACTAGTAGGGCAGAGGCATGAACTGATGAAGAACGAGGTTGCCCCATCAAAGTACGAATATCTTCAATTACTTGTGGGTATTCCATTATGAAGCTATGTACCTTTTTATTAGTAGCAGCCATTGTAAACAGGTCTGTCCAGCTCATATTGTCATCTTCAAATATAGCTGTGATATAATTTACAATATTTACCGGTACTCGATGTACACGCGCTACATCTTTAAGAACTGCTTTCAACTTTAAAGTCGTAAAGGTTCCGGCAGAAAACACACGTTGTTTACCATCATGGTTATAACGGCGTTCAATATACTCTTTTACCTCTTGTCTACGGTCTGATTGGAAGTCTACATCCACATCTGGAAGGGAACCTCCAGGACCTTGCAAATAACCACTGTCCACAAAACAATCTATGGCTTTCACCTCTGTTGAAGATGTTTTATATTTAACTGATATGACTTTCATTTTTAATTAATCTAACCGTTTACCATAATAGTTACCTTCTGATTTGTATGCCCTTTCAAAATCAATTAGAGCATATTCTGGGATAATCATTTGTTTGGTGATAAAAGCATCTGAAACGATGCCTTCCAGCGTTCTACATCGGCTAAGGGCTACATATAGTTGTCCAGGACAAAAAGTATGTGATACATGAATGATAATTTTATCGAATGTAAGTCCTTGGCTTTTATGAATGGTAATGGCCCATGCCAATGTTAATGGGAATTGAGTACATGAACCAATTTCTTCTTTTACAATCTCATTATCTTTTAAAGTATATTGCGTATTACTCCATGTATAACGCTCAAATTTGATAGTCCGGCCATTATCCATACGTACTGTAATTACGTTATCTTCTAATGCGGTCACAATTCCAAGCATACCATTATAATAACCCTTTAATGAGTCGTTAACTAATGACATAACTCTTGCCCCAACTCGAAGTTTTAAATGTAAATCACATGGTATAGATGATTCTGGGAACTTATCCTTGATAACTATATCATAGTTTCGTATCTCTTGTTCCCCTAATTTGTCGGCATTAATTTTCTCAACATCAGCTTTGTGTGTACAAATATGGATGTATTCGTTATCATAACTGCTACTGATTTTGCGGTCTTTCAATTCGCTTAATAAATCCAGTTCATCGGATGTTACCTGGTAATTACGAATATTGTTGAGTACATTAATAAATTCAGGTTCTGTTTGCCTGAATATTTTTGTTAACTCTACAATGTGGAAACCTGTGCGTTTGAAAACTAAGGCGTTGAAAAAGAAAAAGCCATCATAAAAGTCAGACAATATTTCTCTTTCTTGTTTCTTTGTTACTGGAGGCAATTGAAAAAGATCGCCAAACATTATCACTTGTACACCGCCAAATGGTTCATCGCTTTCGTAAACCCACCTTAGTTTGCGATCAATGGTGTCCAGAATATCTGGGCGTACCATGCTTATTTCATCAATAATCAGCAATTCCATTTTGAGCAATAGTTCTACTTTGTATTCTGAAAATTTGTTTTCCAGTCGGTCGTAAGGTGTAATGGGTCCAAAAGGAATGCCAAATAGACTATGCAATGTAACGCCCCCTGCATTAATCGCTGCTATGCCTGTTGGGGCAGCTACAATGCAATTCTTCCCGGATTTTTCAATTAGATATTTTAGAAATGTAGTCTTTCCAGAACCGGCTTTACCTGTTACGAATACATTATTCTCATCATCCTGAATGAGATTCATTATTTTTTGCATCTCTTCTGTCAAAATCATATCTTCCATACCTTTTTATTTTTCGATTTTTACATATAAATTGCAATGACAAACATCATGTTCTCTATACGAGCTGCACGGACATCGTTTGTCTTTGGAGTCATTGTGGCATGGACACTCGCCATTATTGGCTTCACATCTTTTGAGGATGGCATTAACTACCTTGTCATTGGGATTTAAATCCCATCCCACTTTTCTTAAAATTGGAATCATAATTAAATTTCGTTTAGAGTAAATAAAAGATCTCGATTATCAAATTGAATATCATCGTCAGTTTGCAGTTCATCTGCATATACTACAATAGGATCATCCATTCCGGCACGTTTCACAAGTAACTGTGCGTCTTTGTCTATTTTATAAGTTTTATGATTTTCTAATGTAACTTCGATATATTGATTGGAATCTACGTCATCTCCAATAATGGTCACATCTGAAGAGTATAGTCCTGCACGTTCTGGAAGAAGGAAGCGTTCAAATAACAAATCGTATTTTATTGGATCTATAAGTGTTATCCCCAATAGGTATAAAACTAGACACCCTCCAGCAGAACCACGTCCGCATCCCACTAATATTCCATTTTTGCGTGCCCAATTAACAGTATCATATTGTACGAGCATGTAATCTACGTTGTTGGTTGATTCTAATACATAAACCTCATAATCTAATTGTTTGCGATATATATCTTCTTTACCTTTGGGGACCAGTTTGTTGAACCCATCTTCCAGCAAATCCAAAAACATTTCATGTCGGTTGGCGTACTTTGATTTTTCATTGTCAGCCATGTCATATTGAGGCATAAAGTTGCGTTCAATTTCATATCTAGCTTTTGCCCCTTCAGCAATTTTGACTGTATTTTCACACGCCCAATTGAATATATCCTCTATGTCCCATTTGTGTTCATCAAACAAGCCAGACATAGTAGTCCAGTGTTCGTCCAAGTCCTTAAAATATTGGTCATCACTTTGTTCATGTGCTGCCCCTTCAGCAATTTTGTTAAGGATGATTTTGTTTTTTGCATCATCTTTGTCCAAATAATAGCAGTCACAAATTAATACTGGAGGAAGATCGCCTGTATCATAAATGTAGTCAAAGTAACATTTTGTGGCATCTAGTACTTTAATATCAATACGTTCAGCTTTGAATTCCGATAAATCTAATTGATAAAAGCAATCGTCAAAACTATCGAAAAAACGGTCAAGATTATTTCCTATTTCTTTCAACCAAAATGACGCGTATTTGCTAAATACAATTATATTACCGGTTCCATGTTTTAGAAGATCTTGTAAATCAATGATTTTATTTTCAGAATCTACATTAATACATTTTTGAATTCTAAGCAAATTTTGAAGTCCTTCTTGTGACTGACAGTATATTTTGGCATCTATCTTTTCGATACCATCAGTGAATGTAAGTGAATATCCAAACACCCATTGGATGCCAGCAGCTTCACATTCTTTTTGAAGAATAAGGGTTGCTGCCATTGTATTGTAATCGCAAATACCTAATGCGGATTGCCCTAAGTATTTGGCTTTTTTTATCCAATCTGTTAGCGAGAAACTTCCATTGAGCAATTCAAAAGGGGTATGTATGCCTAAGTTTACAAATTCTTGGGCATGGTTTAATGGCTTCCTATCGCCTACATACTTTAAAATTTGAAATTCAAAATCTTTTCTTGTATCGTAATAATACCAGTTGTCTCCAAATTGAAATACTATATAATTAATGCCTTCTTCTTGTAATGTTTGGATGTTTTCCATTGTATTGAACTTGATGTTGTTGTCAGCATCAGTACGGAAGATGGACTTAATCATACTGGTATCTTCATAGTACATTTTACCAAAGCCCGTGATTTCAATAACATCTTCATCTATGATATTGAAACACATCTTATTATTATCTAGCCAATTTAATAAATCAGGATTCATATTTGAATTTTGTTTAATTTATATTCGGTTAAAGTTTTCAGTCCGAAAGCGAATGTGTCATATATCTCCCAAAAGTCCATGCTGTCGAAATCTTGGCTGGAATCTTCTATATCGGCAACATAGCAATCAAAATATTCATTTAGTTGATCACCTGTCTTTTTTATAGCTTCTGTAGCGTCTCCATCATATCCAATGACTATTGTATGAACTCCTTTTGCCTGTAACTTATAAATTTGTGTATCAGAGATTTTCTTCCCGAACGTAGCAACAACAGCCACAGATGGGTTATTATACAGGTTTAATTTTCGCGTAAGTGCAATGACATCAAACACTCCTTCTACAAGAATTACGGTATCTGTTTCGTCTTCAATTATACTATCATAGTTGTATAATAATTTAACAAAATCGTTTTCAGTGCTATTCCTATAACGCATAATTTGGAATTTTCCATTATGACTTGCTTTACGGTTGTATTCATCAATATCAGCTTTATCCCAAATATGCCGGGAAATATACCCAACAATATCTCCATTGTCTATAATCGGAAATATTACATAATCATCAAACTTGAAGTTCATGTTACGTGTAGTGCCAACAGGAAAGAAATCGTAATCTTCTTCAATAAATCCACGTTTTCTTAAATACCGATTAAAATGAGTGCGCTTATAATATTCAGGCATTTCCACAACACACAGAGAGTCATCTATTTCCCTGTCATCGTTTTCCAGAAAAGAGAAATCATTAATTTTTTTATCTCCATCAAGATCAAAAGTATCTGTTATAATTAAGTCCTGACGGCCTATATCTGTTAGCAATTGCTCTAATGTCTGGGTTGAACGTCCACACGAAAAGCAGTGTGCCATAAAAGGCTTTTTCCTTTCGGTTGCTTTACCTATATATATACCGTATTTCCCCCCTTCATGCCCACAATAGGGGCACTGGGGGACAATCAAGTTCTTTCCGCTACCATCCGGTTTTGCATGTAGTTCAATAGAAAGTTCTTGGATTATATACTCTTTTTCTTTTTTACTCAATTCCATATTACGCAACTTTGCTGATATTTAATGTTCTTGCTCTGTCATAAAAACATTCGTTATCATAATCAGTAGCAATTTTAAATGGGTCTCCTTTTTTGAAGAATCGTGATTTTGCAACATTTAGGCGCATGACATTTTCGCGCATTTCATTGATGCTTTGATTAAGAGTAATAAGATGAGTCATTGGTCTACTCAAACCTTTGGCTTCTGAACAATTGTATTCAGTCAATACATTTTGTTCATCGTTAAGCCACTCTCTATTTTCTATAGTTGCCTGATAAGTCACAACCATCCAGACATTTTCGTCACCTGCCAAGTCCTTTAAATCATTAGCAACAGCAACTCGTTTGTGGCGTTCTCCATTTTCTGACCACCTACGTCCGCTGGAATCTGTTAACAAATCCATAGAATCTATGATAACAACATCTGGAGATATGCCATAGATTTTTTTGTATTCAGCAATACCATTTTTTATATCAATGGTAGACACTTGATTAGCGAACTTTGGAAAGGATTTGACCTTTAGGGTGCCAGACATTGCCTTGATTTCTTGTATCATTCGTTCTAATTCCCGGTCTTTTAGTGTACCAGTACTATAACGATAAGAATTACAGGAAACTAGTGACGCGGCATAAGCATCCACAACTTCATCTTCAGAACCTTCTAACTGGAAATGAAGTACGTTTAATCCGTCTATTTGAGAGGCGCATTTCCCAATCCAACGTGCGGCATGACTTTTCCCAACACCAGTAGGGGCTAAGAGGCATGTTAATTGAGTACGTAAATCTCGTCCACCGTTCATTTCATCCAGACCATCAATATAAAATCTGGTGATTGGTTTAAATCTTGACTCTTGATTGTGTTTTTCTCTATTACGCCTAAAACGGGATTCAAAGGTTTCGACTACATCAACAAAAGAGTTTTGACGCAAGCTGAAATCATTTTGCCATTCTGCAAATGATTGGAGCAACTTCATTGCTTTGTCACGATCCTGTTTTGCATAAAGTTCACCTATCTCTTTGTAAGTCTTTTGAAATTTTACTTGTCTTAGATAATTTTCAAACTGTTCCAATATAATTTCCGGTTCAACTCCTTCGGCGCAGTCTTTTATATCTTCTAAAAGTGCTGAAACCTCTCTGTTGACAGAAACTATCTGGCTGATAATATTAAGGGTAGGGGATGATTTGTGTTCTGCGAAGTATTTGCACAGATACCCCTGCAATGCTTGAAAATCTCTACCAGGCAGGTACGATTTCTGCATATATTCACACACTAAGCTACATACATAGTCGTATGTAAAACAAGCGTAATATAATTCAAATAAGAAATCTTCTGTTAATACGTTATCTTCTTTCGCCATATTCTTCGAGTCTTATTCGGTATAACTCTGGATATTTTATCGCGGTTTCTTGCTTGCATTTCTCGACATTTGTGCATATTTGACATGCTGGAGAGAATGGACTCCACATCAATGTGGATGTAGAGCATATTAGAAACCCAATATCTGTGTTGATACTCCGTTTCTTAGTGCATTCCTCAGATGGCATATAAATATACTTAGACTGAGGATGCTCTTTTTTACAGATTAGTGAATTTAGATAGGCTCTGGTTAGATTGGCTTCAGATAACCATTGGTCTTCCAGATATTGCTTGGATTTGGAAGACATTGATAGATATTTTTGAAGAGCGGTAGTCCCAAATGTTTTTGGAGCTAATGTACGTTGATATTGGGCATTCCTGTTTTTATGAAGCTGGAATACACAATAGTCTACAAGTCGTGAAGTATTAAATTCTCCACCACAAATTTGAGTAAAGTTGACAATAAATTTGGATAGTTGGCGTTTGGCTTGCCCTCCCTCTGGGAATGAGAAGGAGGGGGCTACCAAACGCTTGGCTATTTCTGTATATACTGTCTTAATCTGTTTCGTCAGTCGTTCTTCTTTTTCCATCACGAGTCAATAGTTGTTGAAGTTGTTGACGCGCCAAGAATAATCGACTTTTGACAGTTTCGATATTGCGAGATTCTAAGGCACCGTTCCGATATTCGATTTCGGCAATTTCTTTGAGTTTATATCCTGCCTGTTGATACAAAAGTGCGCTTCTGTATTGTGGTTTCAACTGTTTTAATGCAGCTAAAACATCATCGCTGTATAACTCTTGATAATTGTCAATACCCATTACGTTAGAGCTTACTTCGTCAAAATCTACAATAGATTCACTGGAAGAAAATGTTTCCACATCGTTATCATCACTCAACATGTCTTGATGCCTTTTTTTACGTTGATCCAAATCAAAAACACATCGTTTGGTTACAATATGGAGCCATGTTTGTACAGAACGCTCTGGATTATATGTCTCGATATATTTATACATGTTGGTAAGCACTTCTATGTAATTGTCTTCTATGTCAGAAGGATTAAAAGTATAGCGCATACATAACTTGTATATCATTCGGTTGTACGGTGTTACGTATTTATCAAATAGGGCTTTTCGCCGTGCAGCTACTTCATCACTTATTATTATGGGTTCTGTGGTAACTGCTGAGTATGTCTCTTCCACGCCTCTTGAACATTGAGCACAAACAAGTGATCCGAGTTCATCAATTTGTGGACTTTACAATACTTCTTCCACTTATTATTACTAGAGATAAAATTACTTCTTACCTCGTTGTCTGTTGGCTGGGGTTGTTTACTAAGGAATTCGTAAAAATCTCCTAGCAAGCTTCCTAGCATCATTAAATGGGGCTGGCCTTCTCTTTGTTGCCTACGCCTTATGTTTCTTGCGTAACTCATTTTCTGTCTAAAGTTTGTATATTCTTACATAATATTTGAAGATGTGGGTTGCATCAGCCATGTTGTCATCGACTGGTGTAATATTCCATCGTTTGATGCAATATTCAATCATCTTCTTTTTGTCAGCTTTTCCGTCACCGGTAGCCCATTTTTTTACTGTGCTAACGTTTATGAATTTTGGTTCCGGGAGTCCAAGCTGGGCGCATATCAGATATAATATGCCTCTAAATTCGGATAGTTTTCGCGCTGCAATGAAATGCTTTGAAACGCATACATCTTCGGCGATAATCAATTTGATGTTGTATTTTTGGATAAATTCAACCAGTGTGTCATAAAACATTTTATGTTGCTCGGTCGCATTTTTGCCTTTTCTTTGGGTAAAATTCCATGTTCCTGATTCATGGGTTGAGTAATATCCACAGTGCTCTGCTATATCTAATGCAAGCACATTATCACGTGTAATTTGATTTATTGACTCATTTTTAATGTTTTTTGATTCGTTAATCATTCTATGTATGAAACGCCATTAAGTTTATTGACTACAGTCTTGTATGGGTAGCCTTCAGCTATATTTCCATGACTGACTACCAAAGATGTAATCTGTAATTGATTGAGGGCATCAAAAATGTTGGAAAGCCCTTGTTCGTCAGTGGCTTCTAATATTTCATCAAGTATCAGGAGATCTAGTCCTTTATCGTCATCGCAATTTACATTGGTAAGTTTGTGCATTGCCAAAATATTAGCTAGATTAACTCTTGCTTTTTCACCTTCTGAAAATTTATCAAAAGAGCCACAATCTACACCATCGCGAATAAGAGAAATGGAAATCTTATCTCTGATTTTTCCGCTTTTTAAGACTGTAAAACCGGAAAATGCAATACGAATGTCACTACCAATGGCTTCCAGAAACTCGTTAGTTATGTGACTAAGAGCATCAATTTTAGTATTAGCCAGATGGGTTTTAAATTCAATAAAGGTTGCTTCTTGCTCTTTATATGAATTTAATTTTCGTTCAATAGTTTCTTTTTCAGAAATGGCTAATACCAATTCTTTCTCATATTTTTTCTTGTTGGCTTTGAGAGATTCTATCATGTCAGTTTCGGAAGAGTTTTCGATGTCACGAATAGATTCTTCGTATGACTGAATAGCTCCATTAGCATTGTTAATATTCAACTCGGCCTGCTTTGCTTCGTATTCTTGCTTTCTAATAGCTTCATCTAATATTGCATAAGAATCATCAAATAAATTAGTACGCGCATCATCAATGGATTTCTGAAGGGTATTCATTTGATGCTGGAGAGTTTGCATTTTATTGGTTAAATAAGACGTATTACGTGATAATTCATCCAATGCTGTACAAGTCTCGGTAATCTTATTCGACCATTCTATTTTACTACGATTCAATTCATCCTGTTCTTTACGAGCTTCGCGTCCTTTTGTTGTAATATCTGAAATGCGTTTTTCATTAGCCTCAATATTTTGGAGAATGTCTTGTGTCTCTCCATTTCGGTCTTGCAATCTTAGTTTAACCTCGTTTATATCTACATCATTAGCCAATGTGAATTCATGTTGGCATTTAGGACAAACGATAACTCCGGCAAGTTGTTTTTGGAGGCTGGCTATATCTGCTTCCAACTTAGTCCTTTGTGATCTAAGATTACTATTCTCGGCATCCAACTTTTTAATAGAATCCAATAATTCATTTATTTGATTCTCAATTTTGGTGGATTTCTTTTTGAAGTTTTCTTGAAACTTCTCATGTTGTTTTAACAGCTTCTCATAAGAGGATTTGGCTGTTGCAATCTTTTTCTCATGCTGAATCAGCTGTTGTTGTACATTGGAATATTCTGTTGTAACAACCTCCAATTCTTTCTGATTTTTAATTGATATAGCTGCAAAATCCTTAGGTAATGGCAAAGCGCATGAAGTAAAACGTTCTGAAATAATTTCAAAACATGCACCGGTATCCTTTTTACTGTTTTCCAGTTTTTGCAATACTTCATCTGTTTTATCATATTGTTCCAGTAACTCGTCACTTTTATTTATGAGAACATTTTGTTCACGGATATAAGCTCTTTTCCCAGCAATAGCTTCATTCCAGTTTGCTATACGTTCAGCTTTCTTTTGTGAACGCTCTGTTGATTCTGTAATAGCTGTGTTGATTTGCTCTTGTAATGTTTCAACACGTCCGGTATGATTCGCTACATTCAATTCTGCTTGTTTTAATGATTCTTGAATCGGTATCATATCCTCTTGTAATGCAGCGATAGATTCATCTACCATTACACCGTTACTGAAACGATTAATGATTTCTTTTTTCTCGCGATCAGAACTGGAGAGAAATGACGAATATTTGTGCTTAGAAAGAATGAAGTTTGAGAAAACATCATCTTTTGTCAGCCCCAGTGTTTCAAGTATAAATTTATTGTAATCTGCAACTCCGGCTTGTTCTATATGTTTTATGTTACAATCAGTTTCATCATCATATATAGAAACTTTGATTATCTGTGCTGTTTTACGAGAGATAACACGTTTAATAGATAAGTACTGTCCTGTAGTATTGTTTTGAAACAAAAGGGAAACAGTCGCTTCATTCTCCGCATCATTGATTATCTCATCCATTTTTATTCTACGAAGTGTCTCTCCGGTTATCCCAATAGCGATTGCTTCTAGCATAGCAGATTTTCCGGAACCATTTGAACCTTGCGAATCATTATCCATATTGTTGCCAAAAATCAGCGTTGTATGTTTTTGCAACAATGTATAGTCCAATTGCTTAAAAGCACATAGGTTTTTTGCGTAAACTTGTCTTAATGTCCACATATTAACTGATTTTATCAAGGTATTGTAACCCCATTTCTATATTTATGATTCCTTTGTTAGCACAAAAACTGGTATATTCTTGCTTAATACCGGATTTGTCGAATTTTTTATCTAAAGAGTGGGCTGTTGTTTCTGTGATTTCCACATCTTCAGTAACAATTTCCACTTTTGAAGACCCTGCTTCCAGAAGTTTTTGTTTATCAATACTTGAAGCTTCTTGGCTTGTACAACTGATTCTTGTTTTAATCTTGTATCTTCCATCCGCTTTCATATCATCCAGCTTATCAATTAGCTTTGAATTGATTTGACTAGCTTTTATGTCCAAAACTTTGTAGCGAATATTGACTTGGTTCTTTATGAATTCATGGCTACCATCATCATATATAATGGTATAGCCCTTTTCTTCATCTTCGCCAAAATTATGTTGCCTGGAAGAACCTATGTATTCAATGTTGGTACCTTTGATAATACAACGATTGTGATAATGTCCTACAAGAACTGTATCAAAATCACTGAAAATGTTCGTGGGCAGTTCTTTTTCATTAGGCGTGCTAAGTGCCCCGTTTATTCCTTCGTGAATATATAGGATATTATGTACAGACGCGTTCAATTCCGCCTTTACCATTTTTTTCAGCCGTTCTACGAAACTTCCGTTTTCTGGAAAATAGCTCATTATATATAGTTCTACATCGTTGCTAATATTAATAATCGAATAGTCATCAACAACATAGACGTGGGGGTATTCACTAAACAAATGACTATACCCTAGAACTGATTCCTGGTCAACTTTACAATGATTTCCTTCGGCAACGGTAATGGTTATTCCGGCTTTAGTGGCTTTTATGATAGCTTGGCGAACAGCCATGAGTGTGCTAAGTGTTTGAGAAGAGCGTGATAACCACAAATCTCCACCAATTATCATATCTTCAATCCCATATTGATCGCATATATATAAAGCCTCGTCCCAGTTTTTTTGAAATTCTGGAATATTGTCTTTTGATACATGTATATCATTCAACAATAAGGCACTTGGTATTTTCTTGCTCATTGTGATTCAATTTAAATAGGGACATATTAATATTAGTTAGATATGTCCCTATAATGCTAATACAAAAATGAATTATCTTCTTCTACGTTCAGGACGTGTAGCTCTGCGTTCACGGACTGGGTTTGCAGCTGGCTCATTGGTGTCATCATTATGTTCACCACGTCTACGAACAGCATGAGTGGGAGCGAGGGTTGGTGCTGGTTCCTCTTCCGGTTCTGGCTCTAAAGGCGTGTCTTCCGGTTTAGTATCGCTTTGTGTACCGTCCTCTTCGTTGTTGCTGCCATCTTTAGCAACTTCCAACGCGTCTTCAATATCATTCAGCAAATCTTCATTTGTTTTTCCACGAGTGACACGGACATTTAGCTCATTGGCATCAATATATTCGCGAATTGCATCACGTAAGTCTTGCCCTTCTTCGCTCTTATCACCAATACCGCGTTCATTTAGTTTTTCCCAGAGGTTCCACAATGAATCCAGTTCGTTGTCTGATGGTTCCTCATTATCACCGCTGTTACGTTCTTTTTTGTCAAAAGAGAAATGGGATTTATCATCAGGATGAAGCTCCATTTTAATCTTTTCAATAGCTTCTGTGATCTCTTTGCTGCTCATTACATCCATTTCCATTTTAGCATCGTATTGCTTCAAGAACTCAATGGTAGCCTCCATGTGGAAACGTGAGTAACGATAAATAGCAGCCGGGATACGCTGTGTTTCCAACAACGAACTGACTTCCTCTTCAGATAGAGGTTCGGCACCGGAAATTGTATCAATGTTGAATGTGTAAGTGGTTTTCTTGTTTTCCTCTTTACGAGTAATTTCTACCGGGAAAGCATCTTCCAAAGAAGAGATGGGACACAAACATTTAGGATTTTTTTCCAGAAGTTTCTTCCATATAGCCAGTTTGCGATCCTCCAAGTCTTTGTATTGCGAATAAGACAGGATAAGTAAATGAATACCTTCTTCACGGTTGTCCAAATCTAAAATATACATGGCACGTTGAGAGTTCCATTTTAGACCACCATCAAAGCCTGAACCTTTAATCTTTTTCATCAACTTTTCATCACTGCCATACTTGTTTTCTGCAACTTGAAGATAAGTGTCAATTAGGTCTATAGATAATCCGGCATAGCTGGAATGACAGATATTTACAAAGAACTGTTTGTCTTTTTTTCCTGTTGGACGTGGGTTGTCCAGTTTCAACACCTGTGTTTTGACCGGATATTCGTACCCCTTACGTTCTAATTTGTAAGAGCCGTCTGGTTGCTCGGTTGGTGCCAAGGGAAGGATACGCACAGTATAAGTTCCTGCGGAATCCATACGGAAATGTTTGGTACGTTGAAATGATTGGCTCTCATCGGTACTTTTTTTTACCGCCTCTTCATAAGTTTCTTGATTCTCCGCAAAGAGGGCATACGGATTTTTAATCATCTCTTCCATAAAATGAAAATTATTTGTTTAATTTAGAGAGGGGAAGATTCCACTGTTCGGTATAAGCTCCAGCCCAAAGTTCTTTTGCTTCTGGCATTTTGGTTTTATCTTTCAACATAACCTTAATACCCCATTCAGTGTTTACATGATGAATGATTCTCTCAATAACTTCATTCATCTCACTTGCTTTTTCATTTTTGAGGTTAAAGTATTCATACTTTTCACCTCCAGGAAGATCACAGACATGAATCGGAGCATAAATTTCCTCAAAATATCTGTATAGGGCATCTACTGGCGGGTGTGTAGGCAATTGTTCTGAAATTGTCTTCAGTACTACGCCAAATAGATACTTCAATTGCGGTAGAGATTTGTTTTTGGTATCGTCCATAATAAGAATAGTATAATCACCATCTTTCAAATTTCCAATAGCCAATTCAATCTCTTGTTTTGCTGCCTTATTGTCTTGCACAATAAGACGTGCTTGACCATGCAACATACTGTTGTTTTTCAAAGAACACTGCAAAGATAATTGTATCAATTTAACTATCAAAATAAAACCAAAAATATTTTTTGAATAAATATATATATTATTGTATTACAACTATATAATATGTATTTAATTATTATATTGATTATTTGTAAAAAAGAGAAGTAATATCAAATAGGTTAATACCATTCCCCTTTTTAACAACTTGATATAATCTTTGGTTAGTGTTCGGATTATTAAGAGGTCCCTTGCTGGATATATATGGGCCTAATTTGATATAATGAAAGAAATCAAGTTTGATCTCTTCGGGTAATTTATCTCGTCCAGAATACCAACCAATTTTTAAATTAGGATAGTTATGATAAAGATATTTGGCTAATTTATTTATATATGCCGGGTTTGCATCACCGCCCATAAATGATATAGCTGTTATTCCTTTATTTTTGCGTATCAATTGTTGAAGTGCTTCTTTTGTTAATGATTCTCCTATATCCTGTGACAGATAAGAAGAGTGGCACCCGATGCAGGCGCATGGGCAACCACTTATATTTATTGCCAAAGTAATTTCATTAGGCAATTCTTGAAACACTATTTTTGTATCTACATATTTCATACCTGGGATTTACCATCACTATATATACGGTTTCTAGCCTCTTGTTGTCGATCACTTCCAAATGCTTTAGTTGGGCGTAAATATCCGATAACTCGTGTATATTGAGTAATATTATGGCTATCACAACAAGGGCAAGTATTAATGGGTCTTTTTATGATTTTGCCACAATCTTCACATTTGCTGTTTGGTATATTAAAGGTAAAGTAATTGGTTCCATTGGCTATGGCAAAATCAATTAATTTCAGATACTGCTCTTTTGATAAATGATCTTCCAAATTAATGTGAGCTGCCGAGCCTCCATCAGTGTACTGATAGGTTTGGTACCCGTGTAATATAAATTTGTCTAGTATAGAAGTGTCATCATGGGCATTGTAAAAATATGAGTTATATAAATTCTCATCCTCTGGAACAACATATCCATCTTCTTTATCCCATTTATAATTCTTTCCTCCCAGTCCTTCTGCTGGCACAACTTCTGAATTAAACAAGAAAGGTCGTTTCCTGTCATGGATAGAATGCAGTTTATTTTGTTCTTTAATAGTGCCCAAAATGAGTTGAAGGAATTCAATATATTCCGGGTTATTACTTACCTTCATTCCCAAGAATCTAGCGGCTTCATTCAACCCATTGATGCCTATGGTGCTATATAATTTACTGATATGAATATAACCGCCATTTGAAGCGGCAAACATTCCTTTGTCTTCAAGGTCGTATAGCATTGTCTTGAAAGCAATATGATACTTATAGACTCTTTCCAAAATCCTAGTTACATAGTTCTTTAAATCATTTTCAATTGCTGTTACACATAAGGGATTGCCTGTAAGTTTCTTGCCCTTAATTAAAGGTGTTCCATTTAATGTGTGGGTCAATGCCCAATCTTGAACGATTCTGTTGATATTCAAAGTAATCACATTACAACTACCTGTCATAACACCGGTCAAGCCAGAAGTGGGGCTAAAGGTATTTTCTGCCAATTCATTTCTAAGCCTACAGCATGATGCAAGGCTGTCTGCACTATCGGAAATATAAGTAAAGAACGAGTGTCCTTCCGCATACATTTCGGCACAAAGTTGTTTGTAATTTAGGTCGATTATATCATCGCCATTGTGGACCATCGCAAAAGTTTCTACCGGAAAGGTTAATACTTGCTTTAAACGTATTTGATTAAACCATTTCATAAACATACGTTGCAATGTATCAATAGCTATCCATTCAGGCTTACTTCCATCCGGATAACAAAATTCTCCAAAGAGCGATGTGAAATATGTATGGTCATAATAAGAAATATTTGTAAATGGGCTTTGGTAGCTACGATTTCCGGCTGGTTGGTTAACACCCCACACAAACTGTTTGAACGCTTTCAGGATATTATCACGTACTGTTCTTTTAATTAAGCAATGTGGCGAGGAAGCCTCGCAGTCAAGTTTTTCATACCATTTATCTCCAAACTCTTTAACTACATAGTAATTTAGTGCAATGAAATATTCACCTACGGCTACCGCTCCTTTACATTGGGAAGAAAGTAAGAATATCAAGTTAGTTATTTGCCCACTAAACGACTGCAAATCGTTAGGCTCTGAAGGAGTAACACCATCAATGTTGCCTACGCCTTCTGTTAGTAATGGATACAAACTAACTGCCATACAATACTGTTTTAATACTGGCGTAGATGCTTCATCATGTGTATAAATGATATGATTATCAAGATCTGTTTCGTATTGCTTTGCTACTTCTGGAAAGAGAATGTTCAACTCATCTTTCATACGTTGGCGTTGGATTATACGATTAGTAGTTTTATAGACTTCACCTTCCAAGTTAGCTACATTTTTCATAGTTACATTAGCATTCCCATCGGTTTCTGATGAAGAAGCTGCATTGTCTGTTGATTGACTATATTGATTCATATAATCAATACGTTCTTTGACAAAACGCGTACTTTTACGTTGTTCACGATATAGAATAAAAGTCTTGGCTATATCATAATATCCAAATTGCATTAATACGCGTTCTACGTTATCTTGGATGGTTTCTACAGATACTGGAACATTAGTGTAGGTAAGGCTGATTAATTTATCAACCGATTCTACAATTGCTGGGTCGTATTCAACTTGTTTGCTATCAAAGGCTTTTTTTATCGCATTTTCTATTTTTTCTAGGTCAAAATCTACAATTTGACCTGTTCTTTTTTGCACTTTCATAATTATTCAGTCTTTCTATATTTTTCAACAGCTTCATGGAATTGATGAGTATTGGCATATCCACAACATTTTAGCTCTGGACAAAAACCGCGATAAACACATGTTGGCACACACTTACTAACAAGGACCGGATCTATCTTTTTTAGTTCTTGCAACATTGCTGTCCATGCTTCTCTAGTTTCTTTTGAAGCACAATTACATAAACGTACTCGTGAAATAGCCATTATTTCTTGTGCATTTGCAGTCATATCCATTTCATTTAATTCTCCTTGCAAGTGCTCTCCTCTGGGAATTTGTGAACCGGTACGGTCCGGTCGTTGAGTATGAACAAACTTTTCACAGCCTATATGATGACGAGTAAAATGTACTGTTACCCATTGAGGTATTTGTTCCCATGTCCATTCATATTCTACCAAACGAATGGGAGAATGTTCTGCCAATAACATTTTTGCTTTCCATGAGTCTGAAGGTTCTTTTTTTAATGCTGACTTTCCTACGGTTCTGCGTGCTGCATTTAAAGCACGGTTCCAAGAAGTAACCGCATTTAGTCTAGTTACTTTAATCATATTTTCCTTTATGTTAAATTTGAAATAATAGATTCTACAGTCCGTATTAGACTGGATTCATCACTTATAAATTTAAACCATTCTGTATGTCCGTTTTTGTAGAAAGGATGAGAAACCTTTAACTTGGCAAAACTGTTGAGTATATAATACTCACAATAGCCACACTTCTCCCAAACTTTTATAATTTTAATTGTTCGTTGATCAGTGTGGCTATTATAATACAGCTTACTAATACGATTTTTTACATCCTCGCTTGTTGCTCCAATTTTATATAATCCAGTTGCTTCGCATTTTAATAGGTATAGTTTTTTAGGAGCTGGGGTAGGACATGGTAAGGGCTTGAAAAAGCGCGATACCTTGTGCATGAATTTACTGTGTTAAAAGTCAATATAAAAGATCGTGTGTATCAATTGTGATGCGAAATTACTAATTATTTTCTTATTTACAAGATTATAGATATAAAAAAGTATCTAATTTGATAATTTAGATAAGTCAAATTAGATACTTTTTAAATCTTAAATGTATATAGTATAATTCCTTATTTGCGTTTGTATGAATACTATATGGAGGTCTTAAACCATACTTTTTATAATCCATTAAGCATCTCCAGAACTTAGCCTTTTTGAAGAATATGTCATCTGAAGCATAACTTATTGCTTCAATCAGTTCCGGAGATGGTGCATGAATTTTTAGAAAGTCAGATACTTCCATTAATAGTTTATATTCTATAGGAACTTCATGTTTCATCAGAAACCCGATCCGTGTCTGCTCGAAGTTTTTCAGGCTGTGTCCCTTTGGTCTTCCGGGCTTTTTTTTGCGGCGTTTTGGTTTCTTTCTGCTGTTCGGAAACGTTTTCATTATGTTCATTTTTTTGAGACGATGTTGACCGAAAACTTAAACGTTGACTCTCAATATCAACGCTAACATTAATAATCTTCATAATTTAAATAATATATGTCATTAAAAATCCGATGTATTCTGAACATCCATTATTACAATAATCAACTACACAATTACGTTGTCCGCCTTGTATTGTACAATGCCAATTTCCACGTCCTTTGTTATGGGAATAACCTATTTTATATTTAGGAGGATCAATGGTGTTTGGTAATGTAAATATGGTACCACTGTGATGGGTATGTAATTCTCCTTGAATGGACACTACTTTCCCAACTTGACGGACATACAGTTTTGTTGTAATACCACAGTTCTGAACATTGATTGCAATCCATCCACTATCTTTGGGATATTCTATAGTTCTAGCTATAACATCAATTCCACCAACGAATAGTTTTCCTGTTACATATACATCATTGTTGAGAACCAAGTTTCCAATGTTATTTTTGATATATAAATCTTTATTAGAGATATTGGAATACCCCATATAACCGATTTGTTCTGAATTTTTATCTTCCCAATTTAAACAGGTTATCAATTGATTGTCTGTCTTAGGAAGAGAGGCATTCTTTAAACTTAGGAGCGAAGAATCCGCATGGGATATTTTTACTGGTCCATAAAAAATACTAGCTTTAGATTTTCCTATGATTTCTAGTATAACAGTATTTTTTCCATCGCCAATTTTGGTGTCCCGATAATAGGAGTCTCCTTCATTGTACCCTAACATATTGATATTTATACTACCGGTATCAGCTGCAACGCCTGTATTATATATATGATTACTAGCTACAACAATATTTCCTGCCTTAATAGAATTTAAAGACATTGTGACTTTTAGCGTCATACCATTGGAGTCAAGCGAAGCCAATAAAGTATCTCCAATATAAAATTGAATAGCTCCGTCCTCTGTTATAGTTACTTTGTAAACAGGCTTTCCATTTAATTGGGATTGAATACTTAATGCTCCAGAGGCATTATAGGTGATGCTAGCTTTAGCTGTTCCTGATGTTAAATTAATCCCCTTTTGGGCTGTAAGGTCTTTATTGGCCGTTACTGTTCCATCAATAACAACATCCTTCTGTACAGTCTGAACTGAATTAGGGGAATCTATCATTAAAGCATATTTACCAAATAACGCTTCTTTAAGTCGAAGTGCTGTACCATCTGATGTAATACTGATAAATTGGGGTGGTGCTTCAGTTAGTACATCATTGGCTATTGGTACACTGGATGATACAGCACATCCGTATATATTCCGTCCAATTTTATCTCCGGAATCAGCATAAGACACACGTTCAACCGAGTTGTTCTCATACAAATACATAGGCCATTTAGAGACTCCAGATGTTCCTGCGCAATAACGTATTTTACCATTGATATAGACATATCCAGCACTAATACTTGTACCTGATACTTGACATCCGCTGATAATAAAGTTATCACACTCATCAAATATACTTGTAAAAGCTAATGCAAGATTCTGTAAATTCATAATATCATCAATGTAGGTGTAACGCCCACCTGTTTGTGAAGTAAACTCTTTCATTTAAGCGTATGTAACTTTAAATTTTTTTCCCGCAATACGATAACGATCTACATAATAAGTAATCATAGCTGTAAGTTCCTCTTGTGAGATTGTCTTGGTATTAATAGCAGGACAACTTACTACAAAACTTACATCACTTGTTGGCATCTTTTCATCTTTCCAACGCAATGGAGTGGTTGGGTGCCCGCTAACTTCGGTTTCGCCTTCGTTATACAAAGGAAGTTCGCATATATTTTTATTAGCATCTTCCCAATATATCGGTACTCCATTTATAGCACCATCTGAAATGACAATATGTTCAGAGGTGTCTAAAAAATACTTCCTAAATTTATAATTTAAGAAATATTCCATCATAATAATCTGGGAGGTCATTGCTGCTTCTATTCGTTTTTCGTCAGCCCATTCTTTCCATTTTATATTCAAAGAGTTTAACGGTTGTAAAATGGCTTGAAGAAATAATATCAGTTTTCGTCCTCCAAGATAATGAGGAACTAACTGATTTACTAAACGGTCAGTGTTAATACGATAACTTCTCATTCTGTTTCTAGTTTTATAACAATTGCTTCACGAAAAGTTGGAAGTTCACTTTCTGCATCTTGTTGTGTACTTTGTTTTGCATAACCGCTAGCCAAATAGCACTTTCGTTCAATTTTGGTTAATGGTCCGAGTTCATTGTTGTCGTTATATTGAGCGATAAATATTCCTTGTTCTACACTAGCTTCTTGATCAATATGAACATCTGTAACATGCTCTACTTTTTGAATGGCATCTATAATTTTTTGTGAGTAGACAAGAGAATCAAATTTCATATTTACAATAAAGTCAATAAGTGCCGTATCAATATTATCGTAAAGTTCCTCTTTCGTAATGGCTCCATCATAATACACGGTGACTCTGGGAACAAGCACATCGCCTCTACGACTAACTACATTACACTTAACACCTGCAAATTTAATCTGATTGAGATATGCACGTGCTGCAATTAGTTCCTCATCAGACAATTGGGACAAAGAACGACCTTCTCCGGAAGCAACTTTTAATATCAAAATATTATCTTTGAACTCTTCATTATAATACTCTTGATAAGATACATGTGTAATCAATCTTTTTGTTGTATCTTCAGTTGCATAATGAAATGCTGTACCTTCATCATTGATAATTAGATCATCTCCATATTGCCATTTCAACATGGCATTTGCGTAATATGCTGAAGTCCCATTAATTCGTTGGGTAAAGGTTTTAGCAATATCTGTGGTAAAAACGTCTAACAATGTTTCAAATGAGTAAATTGCAGCAGCTGTTACCCATGTGAAAGCATTGATTATTGACATCTTTGAGTCATTTGTTAGCTCTGTAAGTTCCAGATATTTGTTTCTGGTCTCCACGGCTTCATTGTATATTTCTGTTAATGTACGGCTCATGCTATGTCTGAATTTTCATATTGATAAATCGTTCCATTTATATCAAAGCTCCATGAACCCGCTTCATTCCATGCAGTTTCATGGGTAATCACGTATATCGCTTCCATACCAGTTGTAATAACATAATTGCCATTACTATCTTTAAGCGGCTCCTTATATGTTCCAGAGGGTTGTGTATCTAATATAACTTTACAATTCCTCCGTTGATTATTATGCTTTGCAATATAGATTAAATAGTCATTGATAACTGTGTCTTCTGTATAATCAATATTTCTTAACTCTAAATTAGATAAACTCATATCCTGAATGGGAGCAAGACTGGATAAACTCATGTCAGCCAGTTTCACCAAATATGTACCTTTACATAAAAATAGTCCTTGTAGAGAGAGATTGTTCTTCTCCGAAATTATCTCGTCTACCACCAAGGGCATAGTTGGCATCATTAAGCCATTAATAGAAGACAATTCCCAGGTTTTTAAATTGAAATCACCATACAATTTAATTGATCTTTCATCGGTATAATTATCGAAAAAATGCACATATTTCTGTAGAGTGGGAGATAGCGTTATAGTTTCCAGATCGCTATTATCTCCCCAATCAACAATAAGATTTCCGTCTCCGGCCATTTGTAATGCAATGGATGCTTCTTTGGGGGATATGTACACAACACATCGTAATGAGGCTGTTGTACTTTTGTGATATACATGTCGTTCCCCGTTTGCCGGTACAATATGTTCTGATTGTAATGTATTTACAATGCTGTCATATATAATAAATTCTTCATCCCAATATATTTCTTCATCTTCTTTTAATTGTGAGTGGAAGGATAAATCAGGATTGTTGATTAACAAATCGAATATACCTTCTATAGAACCATGTGTGCTTACTGCAACATCAAATATGTTCTGATTTCGTTTTACTTTATACACCTGCATCTGCTTCTGAAAAATCTAAGTCTAATTCCAGATCTCCTGAATAGGAATTAAAAGCGGCATTAATAATCTCCACTTTATCATCTTTGAATTCAGTTTGTAACTTTTCTGCTAATCCTGAATGACTAAGGTTGGCATGAAGATATTTAATTAAACCCACACCTGAAGTTGGATACCTATAGTTGTTGGACGGAACACATTGTAACAATAAGTTTCGGTTCTGAATATTTGCATTTATATTTACCATATCAGATATTGCATTGGACCATAAATATGCCACCCCTTTATTTATTTGTATAAGATAATAATCTTGACTAACCATTATTAATTGTGAAGCATACAAAATCTTATCTTGTAGGCCAAATAGCCTTGTATGCACTTCAAACCATTCAGAGTTATCAGTTGGGTTTATAACTATACGAATATTACCACCACCAAAGTCTCTACCAAAACGTATTTTTATTGGTTTATAGATTGGTGTATATGGTATCTTTATTTGCACACCAATCGTGTAAAGTTGCTTTATATCAAAGTTGGAAGGGAGTATTATTTGAGCGGTAAGTTGTAAATCAGTTTCTTCGATCCATTCAAACAAATATTCTTCTAAAGAGTTTTGATTTTTTAAAACTATATCACCCGTAATTGTATTTACATAAATATCTGTGCGCATTTACATCAATTTATTATTGACTTACTGTGGATTAAAATCATCATTTGTAAAGTCACAGAAATTTTGTATATACCAAAAAACAAAATCCCCCAGTGAAATACATCTTAAAATAATTTCTTTATTTGATACACGCACTTTTGAGATTTGTATTGGAGAACCTAGTACTGGAATATATCCTGGATAGAAAAATATACCATTTCCTTTTATTATTATATCAAAGTCACTTCTGGAAGCTCTTGTTGTCATAAATCCGGAATATATTCTAATTTCTGAACCATTATATTCTTTAATAGGGGTAGGAAGTTCTATAATTTGATCACCATATATATTTCCATATCTCGCTATAAAATATCTTCCTTGTGATAAATCCATAGGAGTTGGGGTTGAATCTGTGTTAATGTAAAATTCTTTATATGGTAATGATAATGAAGCTAATACATTTATATTACCAAATTCATCCCAAGTTAAATTTTTTGAAGCTAAATAACCAGAACCATCTTTTAATAATGCCCAGGCATCTCCATTTGATAATATAGCATCTGTGTTAATAAGAGACGTATCAATTTTTCCAGATATAATTTGAGAAGCATCAATTTTACCTTTAAAATTCATATTTCCGTCTTTATCCCATGTGATATTATCTCCTGCTAATGCTCCTGAACCATCTTTTTCTAAACGCCATTTAAATCCTCTAATACCATTAGAACTAATTGTTATGTCTCCAGATTTTGTTGTAAATCCAGAATTTGTTTGTATTCCACTAAAAATAGCTTTCTCATTAAAGTTCCAACCTGCAATAAAATTATCAGAACCTGCTGAAAACACTTTTTCGTTATTTTTATATCCTATCAGACCATAATTAGTGTTACTGATGCAATACATTGCAACACCGCCATATTCTTTTACCCAGTCTAATTGATTACCAATATCTTGGACAGAAGCAACATTAGCGATGGCTATGAATTTTTTTAATGAATTGATTCCTATAGTTCCATTGTAAATGCTATCGGCTCCTATGATCCACCCTGCAATACTACCACCAGATGTTTCTATTGTTCCTTTGAATGAGGCATTTCCCTCAACATCCATTGTAACATTACCATTGGCAAAAGAGGCTGAACCGTCTTTGTTTAATGACCAATGAATGATGCCTTCACTTTGAGCAGAAATGGTTCCTTCTGATTTTATGGATAATGTGCCATCTTCACATTGAATACCACCAGATGTAATATCCCAACCGCCTATTTTACCTCCGGTTTGGTCTATATGAAAAATTTCTTTGTTATCTTTATATCCATATATACCGGCTCCGTTATTTTCTGAAGGACCAATATATACCCCCGTTAATCCTGGAACATCTTCAAGACTGTCGTGACTACCAATTATTTTTTTTCCAACAAATATTTTGGGAGTAATCACATAAGAAGAGCCAATAGTTGTTTTATTGTTTTCCCAATCTTGAATCCAATCCAGCATGGTACTTTCGCGTACAATAGAAAATGTGAAACGCCCAGTTAACCCTGCACTTACTCCAGAAAGAACTGGAATTTCAATATATCCTTGTAATATATCAACTGGGAGTGATATAATGGATAATCGGTATCTATAGCTATCAACTTTTATTAGTTGACATTCTATATTATCGTTACTTTTTATAATAGTGCTGGAATCAATTTCTATTGGGGTTTTCTCATCTCCACAATATGCTGAAATAATAGTATAAGCATGTTCTAATTTAGGGTTAGAACCATCGAAATCTGCTTTAATCACACACGAGTTTGGGGTTAGCGACAACGAATAAGCATCGCTAATAGATACAAGTGTGATAGAAGATTTTGCTACTGTTCCCATAAATTACTTTTTCAAAAGAATAGCCTTTGAACAAAGTATTTGTTGATGCGAGAAGAGATAAACTATTTCTTAATCTCTTCTAATATTTCCTTGGCCATACGCTTTGCTTCCACTCTCCACATTTGCATGTCATTCCATTCTTTTTGATGCTCACTATCTTCATCTTCTAGGAGGTAATTATTAATAATGGCTTGCATTGCATCATCGGAGTAACGTCCATGAATAATAGCTGAAACCAATTGGCTATATGTGGGTGTTCCAACTGGAAGGGTTATCTCACACCATTTGTATTCTTCGTTTTCACCTTCTTTTACTATATGAACATCAAATGCAATTGTGTATTGACGCAACCCTAATTTTATATTGTGTCGTATGCGTTGAGGTTGCTCATTACCTTGATTATAAGTTATAAACATTGTACTGTGTTTTTTATTTTTACAACTTGAAATTTTCCTTGAATATAGCAAGCCTTCCAAAAATAATGTAGTTCTGAAAATGCTTTGCGCCTGATTCCGTATGACTGATAATGAATTAAGAAACCTAAATAAGAGTTTATAGACCTCACATTGGCATATATAGCTTCCTTGTCACAGTTTTTACATGCTTCTTCTAAATAACTTACAGCATTAATAAAGTTTCCAACAGTTCGATTCGATAAGTAAGCTCTACCCGGCTTAATTACTCCTCCTACCATTTTTATTCCTTTTTTAACTTCTTGAATATAGATTTTATTAGGGTGCATTTGAATATTTAAAATATATCGTAGTTGATTCCTAGAAGCTCTTTTGAAATAAATTGCATCTTCCTTAGTTTTGCACACAAAGCTAAAATCATCTACAAAACGTACATATTTGGCTCCTCTTTCTTCTGCTGCTTTAATAGCCCATTCATCAAAAAATGACATATAAAAATTGGCGAATAATTGACTGGTTAGGTTTCCTATTGGTTCACCTCTCATCCATTCAATATAAAACAAACTTTTGTTTTTAGGTAATATTCTCCATAATTTTAAATTCCCTTGACGTATGCAATCATCTTGTGGGCGATGTCGGATAATTACTTCTGTAAGCCAAAGCACTAAATCTAAATCCTGTTCATATTCGGTTCCTTTCCAATAATTCCATTTTTCTTTGATAAATGGCAATAAGTACTTTAATAAGCATTCACAATCAATTGACATGAAAAAACCTTTAATATCAAATTGAGCATACCAAGCCTCGTGGGAATAATTATCAGAGACTTCAATCGTATTTTTTGTCAACTGATCAATACATGCAAAGGTTCCAAAACCTTTTCGACAATTAAATGATACATTTCCATGTTCAACAAACCGTGCCTCAAACAGTGGTTCTAAGCGTAAACACAACCAATGTTGTACAATACGGTCACGAAAATTTGCAGCAAACACTTCCCGTAATTTAGGACGGGTAACTATAAAACAAGTACTTGTTGTTGGTCTATATGTTCGTTCATAAACTTCTCTCGCTAAATCTAATAGATCTTCATGCCAAATAAGTCTATACATAACACATTGTGAACTTGTCTTTTTTTGGGCACAGCAATCATCTAACGCATTAAACCATCCCTCGACATATTTATCGTTAAGTGCTGCAACCGCTCTCACCATGTTACTGTTGTACTTGTTGTTGTTGTTGAAGTTGCCATTACTAAAGTTCACGTTCCAGCTGTTGTTCTGACTGTTCTCACTGCTACTCCAGTACCGGCTTGCGGTTATTGCGTGTACTATCTTGTTCTTAACTAGGTCTTTAACGCTTGGTAAAGGCCCAGTGACACGCCCATTTTTCAATAAAGATGTCCCTGTTATCATAGTCGTAACCGTTCAACAGGTCTGCTGCTCCAACACTTTGCTTCTCCAGCTTTTAATATGCTTTGAAATTTCCTTTAAAGATTCAGCAAAATGTGGCATTTGCTTGTTGCTAATTATGCGTGTATGAGGACTCCGATTTGACCACTCTTTTAAGGTGTCAATGCAAGTTTTCACTGTACGCATTTGCAAATAAAATGAATTAATAAGTTCAAGTTTGGAATCAGGATCTTCTTCATTTAAAGCCAATCCTATCACTGTTAATCCATCAAGCAGAGTGTCTATGAGACGTTTGCTTAATTGACGAATTCCTACACTATTAGGGGTTCGTTCTACCATTTCTATACAGAGTAACATTAAATTTTCTGTTTCTCTGTAAATAGGTGCACTTCCTGCATTACGAATTGTTCTTGCCATAATTAAAAGATTTTATTCACAATGTGTCTTATTACATATAGTTTATTTACGAATACTTTATTTTTTCTGTAGAGGTTTACAATTATGGCATATTTATTTTTGTGGAGCGTCAAAAGACGCTCCACTATACTAAAATGCTGCAACCGCTCTCACCATGTAACTGTTGTACTTGCCGTTGTTGCTGAAGTAGCCATTACTAAAGCCCACGAACCAGCTGTAGTACTGACTGCCCTCACTGCTACTCCAGTACCAAGAATTAGAAAAATCGTTCAAAATACCGGCATCTATTGCTTTTTGAAAAATTGCACCTATTTTATCATCGTCATAATTCACTCCTTGCCTAGCGTGCCAATACATACGCATAAGTTCACCAACAGATGGTAGGTACCAATTATGATATTTAAATTTATCTGCTAATTCTTCGCCTGCTTTCACTGTAGGCTGATAAGCATAGCATTTGCTGACAGCAGGATAATAAAATTGTTGATATTTACTAAGATTCTCATTGTTAGCAATTATGTTATTTATATACTGGGTCAACATTGCTTGTTCAGTATATAAGTCAGTCGCTTCAGGTATCGGCAAATTAACTCCTGAATCTTCTAAGATTTTATTTCTATGTTGAATAATTTTTAAAGTTTTTGCTAAACCGACAGGAACTTCGTCACCTCTTTTATAGGCACCTGATAAAATAGCTAAATCCGCAGCCAATTCCTCTTTTCCTGTATTAATTGTACCTGGAGCAGCGATACCATCTCCAACAGCAACTGTTTTAACATCTGAATTTACAAATCCGTCAATTGTATTTTCATCTACATAATTATCATACCTTATGTAGTTAGGAGAGGTATTACCTTGGTCGTCATATTCTGTAGGTTGTAAGCCAGTCTGTGTAATGTTAGCAATTGAACCTATATCATATACACTATAATTAACATCATCTTGTAATTCAATAGGATAAATTGCATATTGTTCATTCCACTCTTCCGTTTGTCCTGTATTTTGAGGATAAAGCCCCCATACTATACCTGAATTTTCAAGATTTGATAATGCTACCATACGTCTATCATTGGCATCTGCTGGATTTATGTAAAAACAAATTCCAACTACGGTTTTTCCAGCAGTTGTAGGACCATAAGTTCCATCATAAAATACATAATCTCCGAGATGAGCACGTCTGGGGTATAAACCAATATCCCATGATGCTTCAAGCACTTCACCATTTGTTTTTGTTAGATAACATCTTAAAGTTGTATGTGGAGCCAATGTATCTTCATCTCCTAATTGAGATACATTGATAACGCAATAATCTTTTGACGTATTGACTATTTTTGCATACAAATTGGTATCCAATGACCAACGAATGCTAACCACATCATTCCCATTAGCGGTATTCGGCTTACAGTAAAAAGTGTGTTCACCTGTAGAATAAATGTATTGGCTTCCTTTGATTTCTATAGCTGCAATAGGAGTTGAGTAGTAAGTAATATGAAGATTGTTGTTCTCATCATCTACATTTCCCCAATGATACAACCAATCAATTTTATTGTTAAAATTAGGTCGGTTGGTAGTATTGTTTATTACTGCTATTTTTCCAGATACACTACTGTCTGTAATAGAAGCCAAATAGTTAATCATATAAAGAGAAACCTCGGTCCAGTTTATACTTGCTAACTTTAAATAATTCAGCGGTGCATTGCCTGTAAAGCATAAATTAAATATGGTACGCGAATCTGCAATCCCTGCGCCAATTGATAAACTTTGCATTCGGTCAGCTCCTTCCAATGTGATGGTTTTCAAATTAGGCTGTTGATCTAAAGACAAAGATGTTAAAGTCCCAGGAAGATGAACCTCTTCTAAATATTCGGTAGCTGGAAGAACAACAGAAGACAACATTGTTCCTACTAAATTCAACATTCTAAGTTTAAGCAAAATAGATAAATCTAAACCACCTACTAAACTAGCGACACGTTTTAATACTAGTTCTTGCAACAAAGGGGCAGTAATAGTCATACCGGTAGGACGGAATTCAACAACATCTTTTCCATCCACATGAAAGGCTGTTAGGCGAGCACCGCTTAAATTAAATGTTTCTCCTAAACTTTTGTCTGTAAAGTCACCAATGGAACGCATATAATCAATACCATTTAAGAAAATATTAGTATTGCCATCTGAAGTTCCAACATTGACATCGTATGTTTCTCCGGCTTTAATACGTGGAGACAGTGCGTTACCAACCCCATAAGATAGTGTCGAACCTATGGCAAATGAGGGGTACATCCAAATATGTGGTACAATAGAAAATTTAAATTGTGGACGTGTACCATCTGTTTTTATTATAGACCGGAAGTTTAATGAGCCTGCTGATCCTTCACCGTCACGCCTTCCAAAGTCTCCAAAGGCTGCATAAGAAGATATGTAGGTAAGTCTGCGTGCAACCCATTGCATTTCTGCTTGTAATCCATCTCCTAAACTTTGTGTTATGGGATCTGTACCATTTGTGTATTTATTTTCCGGGTCTGAACTCACATAGGCGGTTCTGGCACGTTCATATACAAGACGAGCCACTTCATTGTAAGCAACGGCTGGGAAATAACGTTGTACGTAAAAATAATATTTTTCCATACAGCCCATTAAAGTTCCATCATCACTTAATTTAAGCATTGCTTGTAATATAGAGCGCATATTGGTACGCAATTCATCTGGAAAAGCGTTTTCCATTTGGTTAAATAGTGCATTCCCTTCGCTATTCCAATAAAAGCCTCCATCATTGTTTTTATCATGTTCTTCTACATAGTAAGGTTTTTCTCTTTGTCCTACATTATTTACGGGAAATATTGTGTCCAAGTCATCTTGATGCCAACCAATTAAATGAGTTTTGGGGTCAACATAAAAATATATATTCTTCCCTCTGTTATCACTAGCTGCAATTAACTTACAAAAATTCATAGCAAAATGAGTTTCTGTAAGATTAAAGTATTTTCCTGCATCGGCCTTGAACAATGCTATTCTAGCCGTTTTAAACGATGAGTTAATTGCATCCCAATCTGTACCGCTGGCAATATTCCCGCATTGTTCGTTGATGTTTACAGTCGAATATCTTCCACTTTCAATCTTTTCAATGCCTGCACCCACCCAAGTAGAAGTAATGAAATCATATCTGAATAAATCGAACTGTGCATTGTTACGCCCTGATTTAGTCAGCCAATAATGTTTGGAGGTATCAAGATTTTCTGCGGCATTTAAATCTTCAATGGTACCGTTGAAATAATCTATATTATCATAATGCTTAAAGACAAAGTTAAATCCACTTTTGATAGGGGCGATCTTATTGGTATCCCCAAAGACCAGACTCATTTGCTTTTCGCCGTTATACATCCAATCTTCTTCACCTTCTAAAGTGACATCTTCATCAATCCAAGGTACGCGGCACATCACCAAAGCACGGTCATTATCAGCTCCTTCCAGACATACATAATCTGGAAATTTTGTTTTGTCGTATCCGAATGTCGGTTTGTCTCCCTTACCTGGACCAAAAGTCATAAAAGATTTAAATTGTGGTTCGGAATTCTCATCTTCTTGTACAAAGAACAAAAACGGTTTTTGAAGTACAGCTACACGACAATTTTCAAAACCTTCTGTATTGGTAATGGAATTACCGCCACATACAGCTTTAAATAAATCATTAAATAGAGCTGTAGAACCTATTTTATGGCTTTGTGCTGAACTGGCAAAATTTACTTTCCCCACCAATTTGAGTGCTCCAGGTACATCGTTAGTTAACTGATAACATTTACCACGATTTACTCCATTTTCATCAACCCAATATCCATCTTCATTGAAGCCCCATTGTCCATTCCACCACCAATACAACATGGATGAGGTTCCTTGACCTTTTTCGTTCATGTCGTACAATGTTCCACTATTCTCCGGTTCTCCAGGGATATGGATAATTAAAGTTCCGTTGAATTTGTCCTTTTTAGTATTGCCATAAGTAGCATATTTACCTTTCCAAAGAATAACATTGTATTTTTCATAAGCAAGATCGTAGCTGATAGTATTACCATCAAGAATATTATTAGAATCGCGGAATGTTATTTTTTCTTCACTATTATCTAAGGATGCCATATAGTTTTGGCGCACATCATTAGCTGTGAGTGCTTTCTTATACACCTTAATACTGTAAATGTCAATGTCGGCTCCAGAACTACCAATACGGATACCTTGTGATGTTTGCTTTCCGTCTACATATTGTACGAAAGTGTCGTCTGTCGCATAATTGATTTCACGGTTAATAATCCCGTTTATGAAAATACGGCAATAGTTTTGTCCAGTGCTGGACAAGTTGTATAGTAGATTGACTGCGATTTTAGTGCGTACCCCTTCGTTGTAGCCAACGTCTTGATTTTTACGGGTTACTTTGGATTGGGTCATAAAACAGGCATCAATAGGTTTCATTTCCCAACCTAGCGGATTATTATCTTTTGTGTAAGAACACATGCGTAATACCGGTTCGTCTTCGTTGGTTACATTGCGAATAGCATAGTCTATTTCAAATGTAAGAGAACCTGTTTTTTGAGCTTGGATAAAGTCGGAGAACGTCTCATAATCAATTGCTATGTTTCTTCCACTAGGAACACGCAAACATTTGATTCCATTATCGTCTTCAACCCAACCATCACTAATAAAACCAAAATTTTCAAAGGTCGCGGGAACATTCTCGCCTGAAACGGTATTAATAATAGTATCTGGGTGGGTTTCTGTATTACTACGTAGTTTTGGATTGATAATTAAATCGGCACCATCAGTCGGGGCAAAATTTTGTGAGTTATCGATATTAAAACTAATACGATCACGCAAGTATTTTCCCCCAGTGCTAAATAACATATAAGCACTGAAATTCGTTTCTTTACTTTCGATTTCTATCATGTTACCAAATGTGTAAACCACACCATTTTGGGCTTGCTGTTCAGTGTAAGACAGATAATTCTCAACCTCTTGAATGTCTGTTAATTTAAAAGTAACAGGTAATACATCTGAACCTGGGTTATATATTGCCCATTGGAAAAATTGAACGGATGTCCAGTTTACAAGAGATTTGACTATCTGGTTCAACATAATATATGGAGTCTTATTATCAGGGTCTGAAACTACCATTACCTGTGAAACAATGTGTTCGCTTTCCACATCTGTGCCGTCTACAGATAACCAAGCCTCAATTTCATGTACTCCATGAGACATAACTTTAACAGGATCCCCTTCAGTGTCGGTTACATCAAACTGATTTGGGGTTTCCGTGTACTCAACTTTACCAACAGCGTATTGGACAGAACGTACACCACCTTCACCACTAATTTTTAAATTTAATGTTTTAGCTACGGCACCAGTATATGTATATAATAAAGACATAGTGGCACCAGTAATAGGTTGCTGCCATTCGTTTCGGAACGTAAGTTTCAATTCTGTTTTTGTAACACTTTGGAACACTACATAAGTTGTGGTACTTTGTGTTTGGTCTCCAGTTACAATGATACGTAATTGACAGGTTCCACTGTTAAGTAATCCACTAATATCTACATCCGTATAAGTGTCGCTTTCGGCTTCTACACTCTTGATTGCCATTGTACCAATTGTACGCCAAGAATCGGAAGCGGAGGCACGCCTTTGGATAGTCATAGTACCATCTTCATAGGTATTTGCGTATTTCCCAGTAACAGGATTGTATGTTTGAGAAGTAAAACGCATTTTTAGAACTATACTACCATCAATGCTTACATAATTTGTTTGATTACTGGCCGTAGTTAATTCTACAATATTCATTACACCCTGTTCGTCACTAATAGGGATAGTAACATCAAGCAATTTTAGTGCTTGATTCTCATCAGGGTCAGCAAGCCATTCATTGTATGTGTTTTTATTAGCAAATGCTCGAATATGATAAAAACCGTCCGGATCTTTTGTCATAGGAGGAATGTGACCAATTTTATTGTTTTCATGGTCTTGCAAATAGCTCTTTATAAACTTTTGGACAGCCTCCCCAGAGTAGGGGAGAAGGTTCGTTTCGTCAGGTGCTGCGGGGATGGTATTGTTTTTATTGCCACCCCAGTCCTCTGTAAATTTACCAGCAGGAATTTCGTCAGTTCTGAATTTCTTAGCCATAATTAATTATTTTTTTGTAAAGCGTAATTTAAAAATTTGTTAGTTTTTCCAGCCTTCATCATTTTTCCAAGGAGATGAGTTAATCCAGAAACCAGATCCAAAGCAGGAACGTATAGATTGCCAAACTAATTTTGTCCCTATGTAAACTGCGGTAATTATTTTGTTACCAACTCTTATTTGACTGACATCTTTACCATTTATCTGTATCATTCTTCAAGTATGAAATACACGGTGTTTTCATCTTTGGATTCGATTTGTTCAAAAGCCTCTTCATTTTCAATTACATCAAATGAAAGATTACCTACTTGTTTTTTGAAGGAAAAGGTGTCATTTGAGTTATTGTTTACGGCATTTATCAATTGATTAAATTCGTGAGCTGTTAAACGTCCACGGTTATTAGTTCCATTGTTTTCTTGCTTATTATTAAAATCAAGCAGGTTAGGGGATTGCTCTTGTTCTGCCGCCATACTTAAAATATTAAAGGGAATTCATACGGGAACATGTTACCGTTTAGAAGTTCACACATAAAACAGTCTTGTCCTGATATTCCATAATTTAATGTGATACTTGGTTTTGATCTATCAATTTCTTGTTGTACTATATTGCCTTCATTATCTCTTTGTTCTTTCCACCAATCAATCACTTCATTTTCCATATCGGGAAGATGATACCTAGTCCACTTGAATATGTAGTTTTTAGCTACATAATCCGGATCAACTAGTTTACCTTGATAATAGACGTTAGCGGTTAAAACAGTTTGACAACTATTGTTTTTATATGATACTCCTTGACTGGAAGTAATTTCAAGTGAATAGCCCACTATATATTGTTTCCGTATTGTGAATGTAGCGGAATACTCTTCATCACTAAATTTCACGATACAACGAACTGTTAACGAGTTACCATTATCCCAATAAGGTTCAAAAGGCCATATTGTTAATGTCTTTCCATTTTCTCCTTCAAACGGTATATAATCATATCCTTGTAAATAATACCATTGTCGTTGACTGGAAGTAGACTGTAGATTCTCTTCTTCCAGCGTTAAGGTAATATCTGCCGGATTAGTAACAGGGTCGGCTCCTGTTAAATCTCCTAAAAGAGTAAAGGTATCAGTTCCAACAATACGAATAGACTTACTGACTAATTCATCTTTTACAGACTGGTCAAGGTTATCCCAAGTCATTGTCACATTTTTGCCAAATGTTACATCGCCATTTTTATTCCATTTAATATTTTTATTGGCAAAATGTCCAGAACCATCTGTTTTGATTAATACTGAATTACTACGAGTACCAATACTACCTTCTCCGTCAAAATTTAATTGAAGCAATGGGTTCTGGATGGTCCCACCAATGCCACCACGATTAAACCAAGCTCCATAATCCTCTGTGTAATTAAGTATAGTGTCAGTAGGTTGGTATTGTGTGACTAGTTCTCCTGCCTCTAATTGTGGTGAAGAAAAATAAAATATTGATTCTCCTGCATTATCAGAGGTATCAAAAGTTGGGACAATGGATAGAACCAATGCTTCTTCTGCCTGTTTCGGAGCTTGTAATTCAAATGTTACCTTTTTACGAGACCATATATTCGTGTCAGCAATAGGTATTTGAACGGTCCCTATTGCTTTATCATTTTGTAAAATAGATAATTGACATGCCTGCCCAGCATATATCCAAAAAGAGAATGTATATTTTTTCCCGATATGTTGCGCGAACCACTCTTCAGATTGGGCTATCATGCTTATGATTTTAGAGGCACTATATACATTGCCGATTCCAGTAGGGTTTTCTATTTGAGTGTCAATAGTAATTGCAGATGTAAAATTAACATCTAAAGAATTAACGAATACATTCCTATGGATTTTTCCGGCATAAAAGGTTGCAGCAAAACCATTCTCATCACCAGCAGTTAATGTTCCAGAAATATGAGCAGATTTTGAAGCAAAAAGTTTCTGTAAGTAACCTCCATATCCTTCTAATTGACCAAATACTGGATCTGTTATTCCATTCAATTTGCCAACACGTATTTTACTGGCATCGCCAAAGTTAGCAACACTAGACAGTAAGATGATATTGAAATCCGACACCCAAACTTCATCTGAAGGAGACATCTCACTTAAATCCAGTTTTACTGTTCGCAAATAACGTCCGGAATAATCGACAGTTATTGTGTGCAACTTATATTGCCAATCTGTTGTAATAGAAGTGGTTTCTTCTCCATCTGTTCTTGTTCCATCTTGGTATTCTAATGAAACTTTACAATTGACAGCTTTATTGGCTTTGATCTTATATGAAATAAGAATGCGGTTGGGGTTTTGAACATATTTGTAGAAATCTTGTTGCAGACCAATGAAACCGTAATATATAGCGTCATTCCTTTTAAAATGACAAATGCGATTATTGCCCGCTTCTGATAATATGTAATCAGTGGTTACTGCTTCTGTTCCTCGTACTATATATTGTGATTCGGAATCTTCATAATCAGGAGTTGCAATATTTAAAGGCCAACACAAACTCTCATTACGTCCAATACCGTCAATCACATCCATATATGGGGCATTATCGTCAGACCCAGTTAAATATATGGCTCCAGATCTATTTATATCAAACAGATTGGTAATTCTGGCAAAGTCTAAGATTTCTTCTGTTTTGGGCACATCGCCTTCTAACAGCGCTCCGATGAAATACTGTTTTTCGACAATATCATTTGTATTAGGATCTACAGTCTTATCTATTCCATAATCCAATACACACATTAACGAATAAATAAGATTCTTTCCATCAAAATATTGTCTTCTAACTATATCCCCAGTCCGTAATCCTTGTGTCTTTTTAGAATCGGACTGGAGAGAAATTTTATATTTCTTGTATTTATATACAGACATTATGATATTTCTTCTACTAAGTCTCCAGAACAGGCATCGCTGACCCACCAAGACCCGTTAGTCACTGATTGCTTTTGCACTTCCAATTCATATATTCTCATTTTTTTACGAATTGTCAGATCATCAAATGTTGCACTGATGTTGCCGGTCAATTTGTTTTGAATGATACCCCAGCCATTTCCGGCAAAACCACTGGAAAAAGTGACAGAACCTATGTCGTTGACAAAATAGGCATTACCATAGTGCTTAACTCCATTATCTAAAGCCAACCAATAGATTGAATCATCAAAGAATAGCTCGTTGGGGAGGAGACGGGTTTTAGAATCTGCTATTCCAATTGATTTTTTTCCTTCAATTGGTTTGTCAAAAATAAAAAAATCAGCATCTGTAGAAAACATTAAGCTGGATGATTTTCGATTTAATGGGGCATATAAACTTAACGATTCTACATAGCCAAATGATGATTTTATTATTTCAGAGATTTGTACTGTATCGTCATCAGCTACTTTATTATATTTAAATGGAGCTTCAAAAAATACGCTATCACCATCACTATAAAAGCCTGGTCCATCTTCTGATTTTAATCTAATATAACGTCTGAATATTACGCCAGAATCTTCAGACGATTTTTTGTATGTTTCAATCAATATATTCCCTAAATTGTGCCCTGCCTTAAATGATTCAGGGAAATATGCAGAACCATATTTGGAAATCATTTCATATTCACCGTCATCATCATAAATACTGGTTTGCAGATTAATTTGCTTGGTGTTATTGTCTCCCAAATTTAATATTTTGTTAGACGCAGAAAATGAGATAACATTGTTATTCTTGGCATGAATAATGTAATCGCCATCAAATTGTATGCCCCCTGTTATAATATTCAAATCCCCTGTTAATTGAGCTAACCGCTTGGCAGAAATAGACAATACACTTGTATTATCAAATCCTAGATCTACACCATGTAAGGCGGTAATGCCAGATTGGAATGTGCTTGTACCTTTTACAGATAGATCTCCTGCAAGCGTTCCGTCTTTCATAGTCCAGTTTACATCTTCTTTATTTGAATTCCCAGAATGATAAAACTCGTTTCCTTGATAGCTAATGCCATCCTTGGATATTTCTAAATCTCCAAGTCTAATATATCCACTACAAATAACATCGCCGTTTAATGCGATTATATCATTATCATAACTTATAACATTACAACCGTTAATGTATAATCCATGTGTGGGGAGATGCAATTCACCGTTAATAGAAACTATATTTTTTCGCTCTTGTGGATTACTTTCGGACGTTTGGTAAACATCCAATATTTTTATTCCATTGTCTCCGGCTGTAAAACCATACAATGCCTTTAATAAACCGGCCATAGAGTCACCATTTATGGAAACAAACCCACCGGTGCCACTTCCGCCGCCTTCTTCACTGCTTAAACTACTTATAATAGTATTTGCTAATAGATATGCAGAGTTCTTTCTGGTTATATTTTCATATTCATGTATTTCAAGATTGATTTTTTCTTCATTCACGACATAACCATCCACATAATCCGAACCTGTAAAATCTGGAAGTGTTTCGTGTGAAGCTTGTTCCATCCCTGTTAAGAGCCGGTTGTACATTGTTTCCAATGCACTACCTTTCTTAATTTGTGATATACCTTCATTTAACTTTGCCATTATTCTGCCACTTTTACGGTTTTTGATAAAAATCCTGATATAGATGCTTTATAGGAGTTAACTTTTGCTTGAAGGGATACAAACTTTGCCAAATTAGCTGGAGGTTGAGGTCCCATCATAGTTGGGGTCATCATTTGAGATAATGCTCCTAGCCAGTCAACCAATAAAGTTGCTAATTGATTTCCAAGTACTGCTGGTTCATTGGCACTACCGCTACCCAAATACACTCCATCTTCTTTGATTATAATTTCTTTTGCATTATATTTTGCCAAAATTTGTTGGGCATCAAGAAGTATTTGACTTTTATCATGTTGGGATAAAATATCATCAGCGGTTATTTTGAATATACTTTTATCACTTTCCCCTTCTCCTTTAGCAACTTCCGACAATATCGAAACAGGGGTATAAGTCGTGTGAGCATGAACACCTGTCTTTTCCAATTCATCTACATCTGGAGTATCCTCTGAATCTTCCCATTCTTTTGTTTCTGTTGCTCCAATAATTACTTTGTTATGCGCGTCTACTTGTATTGTGTCTGCATGAGAGTATTGGATAACATATTCGCGTAATGTTTCAGGGTCTGTTGTTATTACGACATCCGAATAAAGATAGGGGATAACCACTAAACCTTTTTCATTATTTTGAATAGCTGAAAGATATACGCCTTCATGTAAACCAACTGGAAGCCCGTCATCAATAGCCTGTTTGTCTGTAAGTGTATGAGTATATTCTTGTACATCAACAGTTCCGCACAGTTCTCCATCTGTATGTATTTTAACAACAAAACCTGATATTTTGGCTGTGTTTTTTATAACGTTGTTTCGCGGGTTTACCAATTTATGAAATGCAATTTGTCGTATAGCATCATAAATAGCACTGTTTGCGCTTAAATCGCTTGTAATTTTATCTGCCATAGTTTTATTCTTTTTCTGGTTTGGCAATACAGTAGGGGAGTTTTAAAGTCTGCCTAAAACCGTTAACACCAAATTTTGTATTGATTTCTTCAATAAGATACCAACCTTGTTTTTCAGGTTCGCGTTTATCAAGTAAAACGACTTTCATTCCAGATTCCAAATGCCTCATGCCTAAATTAGTTCTGTGTAAATCTCCGAAGATAGTAATACTACCTTCAACGCCATTTCTATTATATCCTTCAAAAAAGGCTTCGGCTTCTTTTATTAATTCGTCCTCGCTAATGCCAATTTTTGATGATACATAAGGGATAACGTTGTACGCACTTAGGTTTACTCTATCCTTAGTCTTTGATTTGGGGATAGCTCCAAGTTTTAGGGATTTCTTGCTAAGTTTTGTTTCATTCAGAATCTGGAATTTCTTATGTTCTGTATCATTTTGTCCGGTCCATTCTGGATTTAAACGAACTGTTACATTATACTTGATTTGTTTGTTACCCTCAAACTTGAATCCTTCAGCGGAGACCGCTAAATATCGGGGATCACAATTCATCAAAGTTAAATTATCTTGGGCTACATGATAATTAAATTGTATTTGAGGAGTATCAGAACTTCCATCTGTATTTAAAATAGAGCTGGCAACATTTCCTGATAAATAAGTATGCCCTACCATAACATAAGGAGTTCCATCTGTATCTTTCCTAATAAAACTATATAGCCCGTATTTATTCCATTCTGTTAATACATCCGCAACTGTCAAATCTTCTGTTAACTGGATCTTGCCAATATTAATGTCCCTTTCTGCTGTTTTGGGATGCAATTTTAACCCTGTTCCTTTTAATAAATCGTATTTTCCTCCCTCTTTCAACAAATCGTTTACTGTAACAGTCATTGGGCCTAATTTAACGACATTTTTTCGTTTTAGCCCACTTGCCAGATTCTCACATTTGATTTCAATAGGTGTGCTTACACTGCATTTTACGATATAACCGTCAAAATCGGGAACGTTCTTGACAAATGCCTCTTTCTCCATTGCCTGAAGTCTCTCGGTCGCATTTTTGAAGACCTTTCCTCTATCTTTATAATAGCCTAAATATATCCGGATACGTTGTCCTACCTTAAAATCAGTCGGCTGGGCTGTCGAATATCCTTTTCGCTTTTCTACAACTGTACCGTCTATTAAACGCTCTGTATAAACAGTAGTTGCACCTTCTTTTTCTATGTTCTCGGAAGTTATAGTGCGTTTAATTACGGTTCCTCTTGGGAATCTGACAGAAGCTGAATTAATAAGTTTCTTATAAGTATCGTTTATCTCAATACTTTCACATTCCCGAATAACAAGGCATTTATTTTCATCAGGATCGTTAATTTCTATAACGTCACTATTAGCTTCCCATATTAGGATTTTACAGCACAATATATCAAGGCATTCTTTACCATCTATAATTATTGCTTCTGGAAGTTTCATACTTAAATGGTGTTAGAAGTTAATGATTCAATCATTTGAGCGGCTTGATTAGCAGCAGATGCTTTAACCTTATCAAGAAGAACTTTGGCCCAACCTTGTTTTTTCATTTGAGAGATTTCAAGGTTTGTTCCATTTATGGTATCTTGCACTACATTAACCGCGTCATCCGGTTCAACGGCAACACATGTAAAACTATATGGTTGAACATTCTTAAAGCCTTCATTTTGCCCCATATTGAAGTCTTTTATCAGAATTTGTGTCACATTGAACTGTTGAAACATGAGATTAAATACCTGGATAACTCCTTTATGTTGCATCAATGTTATAAATTTGGAAACTTCTGCATACGGATATACATCCGGATAATTGCTAACAATCTTTCCTGTTACAGTAAAATTTATATCGCCTCCTGAAATCAATTCTTTACGTGAATAATCTCTTCCTTGTACCTTGGTTAATACAAGATTGTTAGAACTTTGTGCTTGCACTATAGCACCTAAGTCTAAGAAAACAGGATCGCCGGGCACCTTTACTTCCGTAGCAGTGTTAAGTGATGAACTGGCAGCAGCTTCATTGCTCAATCCTTTTATTTTATCCCAATAAGTATTGAATTGAACCGTTTGAACCTGGCCGCTTTCATTTTTAATCCAAAGAAGTAAACCTTCATTGGCAGGTTTACCTTGATACTTTAATACAACCCCTTGTTTATTAAAGGTATCTTCATCTGCCTTCTGACCGTTCGTTATGATTTTCTGAAGCTCTTGACCTTGGTTCTTCTGATAGGCTGCGGTGGCATTCTTTCTGTCCAACTGGCGTATATATTTGGGATAAAGATCGTTGATGGTAGCAAAAGTCATTTGCATCATCGTTCTTTTGGCTGCATAAACAAATACATTACTATATCCTCTATTGGATATAAATTTCAATTGTCCATCTCTTTTTCTATAGTTAGCTGCATAAAAGGCGGCATTCACACCGGTGTTTGCCAGCCCTTTACCAACATTAATCGTTAAATTAGAAAATGTAGAGCTTATAAAACTCATATTACATCATATTTGCATTAAAATCTTGAACTACATCTAACAAGGCGGTTGCTAATTCTTGTTTTACGTTTGTTATTGCCGCGACTTGTCTATCATCTGTCATATCAATTGTTTGATGATCCACACGCATTAGATTTTCTATTCGTACTATCAGTTGTTTAGGAGCTGCATTATAATTATTATGACTCCTATATTGAGATTGGTCGGCTCCGTTATGAAGGCTGGAGGCTAAATCTTGCTCTTTGTTACCAGTCGTAGGGTCCCACTTAAATGTATCCTTAGCATTTTTAGGGGTATATATTTTCCCACTTTTATCTACCCACTGTGGAGTAGCGTATGGAGCTATTGTTTTAGCTATGTATTGTGCTCCGTCAAAAATCGCTTTATCACCTTCTTTTTGTGGACCATAAAAACCGCCCGTAGGAAGAATATCTCCTTCAGAAAGAAGATTTTGAATCGGTGTTCTATTTATGAACGGAGCGAACAAAGATTTATGTCCATAATACAAATCGTTATACCAAGAAACTAACTTATCAAAGGTTTCAGTAATATAATCTATTGCTTCTTGTTGACTTTCTAGTTTATATTTTCCCGGATTATTGATAATATCTTGTACATGCTTTGACCATCCTTCTGTTCCAAATAACCCTTTAGTTGGATCAAACAACGGCCCAAATAACCCTTGTAATACTTTCTGGGTTCTTGTTGGGTCTATTGTTTCTCCAGACTCAAAATCTTTAAGAATTGAAGCGTAATCATCCCATGTACTTATTGTTCCTTGCATAATTTGAGCTAGATGACGTATATATGCTTGTGAGCGATGTACATCACCTTCGGTCATCTTATCATGGAATGTTTCTGTGCTAATCCAGTCCCATCGAGAATCCCAACTACCCATCTTAGGTATAAATCTATCTGCTGCATTCTTTAGTATATTCGATAGATCTTCCGAACTACGAGCAGAAGTGGCATTGTGCAAAAGATATTTGCTCAAAGCCATATTCTCTTTAGAATTATGGTCTGCTAATTGAGCCAGCATCATTTGGACAGCCACTTGTTCGCTTATATCTCCGTTTCTTGCAAAAACATTTGTATTCGTTCCACTTAAAGTACGGCCATGTAACTCATACGCATAATAATTTTCGCCGTTCAGACCTTTTTTGACAGTCTGTTTCATACCTAGTGCACTGGACAATGACTGAAAGGCTTTATCTACACCTGTCCATTGGTCTGCGGCTTCTAATCGTTTTAGTAATTCCGGGTCTCTACCTGCGGCTGTGTCAAAGAATTTGGTTTGGTCGTCTACACTTTGTTTTGGACCATTCTTTTCTATCCAGTAACGATGCCATAATTCGGTAGACTGGGCGATACGCTCGTTTTGGGTTAACAATTCATTATTGAAAATACGCATATTTCCAATCATTAAGGCATCTGGATCGGATAGATTTAACTTGTCAATATTCAAATTACGATAGCTTTGTGCCCATGCTTCATTGGCTTGACGAGCAGCCTCTGTTATTCTTTGTGTTTGATATATATATGAACCAAGTTTATAGATTGTATAAGCTGCGCTTAATCCCCAGCCAATTGGATTAGTCAAGAAAAAACGTGCAAGCCCTTTTATTGCTCCCCATAATGTGGTATTGCCTATTTCCGTGAGAGTATTTATAGTCTTATTGCTACTATTTGTTACAACATTACCGACTGTATTTCCTCCAACAAACCATTGTTTAATTTTACTTCCACCATGTAGTAAACCACCACCTAACGCATTGAAAATAGCCTGTCCCTTACTTAAATTATGGCGGCTTTTTTCTATATTGTATATGCGTATCATATAAGTAAGTGCGGTAAACAGTGGCTTTAAAAAGAATTTAGATAGCCAATCCCCCATGAATACCCCACGAATCATTAATGCTGTACTTAATATACTTTGTCCAATACCAGCAATAATACCTAATTCCATTTGAATTTTTACAAACCATACAACCCCATTTTTTAGCCAGTTGGGTAGGAAATTCCAAATAGACATGATCTTTTTAAATACATCAACGATAACATCTAATACTTTAATGAACATGTCCATTGCATTTCTCAATGCAGTTGCAAATTCTGTGGATTTCATTAACTCAATCATGCGTTGCAGGAAGTCTCGGATTACTCCTTGCATTTGTTCAAACCCTTGCATTCCAGTTTCTGTAAATGCTGAGGTCATCTGATACCAAAGACCCTGTATGGTGTTTTTCTTTTCGTCAGCCAAGTCGGATGCTAGGTTCATTGAATGCCGATTAAGCTCTGTGGTTTTTTGCACATCTTCTACATTATTTATCAAAGCTAATGCACCTGGAGCCGCAGTAACTCGAAACATCTTATTAATTAATGTTGTGAAGTCACCGGAACTCATGCTTTGTTGTTTTTTGTGCAAATCACTCAAAATATCAGTGAGATTCCGAAGATTACCATTTTTGTCTTTGGGACTAATACCTAGTATATCCCATGCTTCTTGTCCTTTTTTGGTTGGATTCATCATGTTTAGTAACATCATGCGTAATGTTGTACCTGCATGAGAACCTTTTAAACCGGCATTACCTAATACGCCCAAAGCTGCCGAAGCTGTTTCAAAATCTAACCCGGATTGATGAGCTACCGTACCTGCATACTTAAATGATTCAGCTAATTCTAACAATGTTGTATTCGTTTTTGTGAACGTCATCGTAAGAATGTCAGCTGTGTTATCCATTTGTTTTGCTGGGATTTTATAAGTGGTCATAATGTTTGTTACAACATCTGCTGTTTCTCCCAAGTCTGTATCACCTACAAGTGCAATATCAGATATAGGCCGGATGGCATGTTTTATTTGATCGACATCATATCCTGCCATAGCTAAGAATTTTCCAGCTGATGCAACTTGTGGGGCTGTATATTTAGTCTCAACACCGACTTGGCGCATGAGCTGGTTCATTTCATTAAACCGACCTTCAAACCCTACACCTTTATCGTGAGTCTGGAGGATATTCTTTGTCGTTTTGGCTATATTATCATAGGTAGAAGCATCTCTAAATACAGAAGTTACCCCAGACATTAAAGAGCTAAGTCCATAGGCAATTCCCATACCCTTAATCATTTCGCCCGCAACATTCGTTCCGGTATTTGCGTATGTAGGTCCCAATACTTGCCGGGTAGAAGGGTATAGATAGGTACTATGTCCCGCTCCAACTTGTCGTGCTGTTGAAGCAGGAATATTACTTTTAGTTATGCCACCAGCAACAGCTTTGGATGCTCCAGCTGCACTTGCGGTGATAGTTATTTTGCTATTTGACTTTATCTGCTCAATCTTCTGTAATAGTAAGTCAAGGCTATTTATCGCTTTTTTTGTACTTGCTCTTGGTTCTATAGTTTTGCCGTTTATAGAATTAATAGCCTGCTCCAGTTTCTTTATATCCGAAGTAGAATATAAAGGTTTACCCATTACTCCATTTAATGCAGTCTTTGCCTGTGATTTAATATTGCTTAATTGCTTTAAAACACGTTCTAAACTAGCTTCTGCCGCGCTTGTGTTAATCTGTATATTGATAGGCTTAGTTTTAATAGAAGCCAATGCTGAATTAACCTTACCGATGCTTTTTGCAACAACATCAAATCGCTTTGTTAATGCTTCCATTTCAGCTGTGGCTTGCTGAAATTTGCGTATAGACTCTAAAGCTGGGTTAGAGTTAACGTTTATCTGATAATTAACAATATAATTTTCTGCCATCTTTTTGTATTTTGATTTTCTAAAGAATAGCGGTTTGGTACCCTGAAAGATTGAAAAAGCCCCTTATCCGACAGAGGATAAAGGGCTACGTAGAAAAAACGAGTAATAAGACACTTTACGCAAGCATTCCAAGTGCACTTGCTTGTTGAGTTATGAGCATTTTGCTGTGGAGCCATACGGCATCTTCAGAAAGCATTGCAAATTCTTCATCGTTTAACTCATCAAGGTTTACGCTGGGAAAATAATGACGGATAAATATCAGTCTATGACGAATAAGTTGATCGTCTTTTACTTCCCAGCTTTTGATAAATTTACGAGTTTTCCTTTGCGCAACTCGATGATTTGAGCCAGGTGTGGCATTAAGCCATAGATGAATAAGGAATCATCTTTAATCAGTTCTTTATCGCCATCGACAAAGCAATCTTTTGCCAATTCTCGCATGGCACCGGCCTGATCCTTTTGGGAGAGAGACAAATATTTACTGAATGTCGGGAAAGGCGGCTGTTTAAAATAACCGATATAATATGGCTTTTCGCCTTCGTCTTCATCTCCTTCCACAAAAATCGGGAATACACGTTTTAGTTTGGGATCTGAATCTTTCAGCTCTTTTACTTTCTTTTCAATCTCGGTCTGAATATCTTCAGGCAAGAAAAAGTCTTCGTTTACATTTTCCATTATAATTATGATTATTGATGTTTATCCAAGAATAGTAATTATAATGTTGGTAGGTTGTGTGTGAATGCAAATAAAATGTTAAATGTATATTCTCTGTATTATTTTATTTGGTATATAAAATAAAATCTATTACCTTTACAACATATAAAAAGCAACGCCTTACTTTCTTGTAAGGAAATGAGCCACTCATAAGTGGCTTTTATTATTTTTATGAGATATTTTGTTATATGAAACACGCATTGAATATAGAAGAACAGATAAATAAACTCAAAGAACATGGTATGGTCTTTGAGGATGAAGAGAAGGCAAAGGAGATTTTACTAGATGTGGGGTATTATAGATTGGGATTCTATTCTTTTCCGTTTGAAAAAACTTTTCCCAGTCTAAGGAATCGCAACCATAAACTGTGTAAAGGCACTTCTTTTAAGGAAATTGTGGATTTGTATTATTTCGATTATGATTTGAGAAGGGTTCTATTGAACGCATTAAATAGAATAGAAGTCAATATCCGCACAACTATCACATATATTATATCAAACCATTATAAAAATTCTCCTACATGGTTTGTAGATCCTGCAATTATGCTTTCATCTTTTATCAATACATTTGACGATATGGTGTATGCACAGATTTCTAAGAATCCGGTTATTCTGCGTCATCATAAAACTCACATAAATGACCGATATGCACCTGCATGGAAAACGTTGGAATTTATGACAATCGGCAATGTTTGCATGTTGTACAAAAGTTTGCGAGATAAAGGTGTTCAATTACAGATAGCAAACAAATACGGTTGTACAATAGGAATATTCAAGAATTATCTTGAAACAATCATGTTTATCAGAAACAAATGTGCACATGGTAGTTGTTTGTATAATATCACATTGCCATTGGGCGTAAAGGTACATCCAGCAAATGTCGATAATCAATCCCGGCAATATGTTAGTGGCATTATTGGTGTTATTGATTATATACTTGGTAAAATATCAATAAATAGGCAAAAAGAGCTTGAACAAGACATAAATCATCTGGTAAACATAAAAAGAAGTGGTAAAACAAACCAAATAATTAAGGATTGCTCAAAAATACACTTACTGAATTTTGTAGATTGGAAATAAAACATTATTTTTGCAACGTAAAAAGTGCATATTTGAGCTTAGTCGTCAATTCTGCACTATAAAACGGATAATAAAGGGATGTGTTAACGCATCCCTTTTTATTTTATAGATAAAATGAAAAGCGAGCCGTTTTCAACTCGCCTTTTCAAAAACGTATTATACTAGAAGTTATAGCCAAGAACTAGTTCCTTCTCCTGTGATAATGTCGAAAGGATTCAAATTGAATTCTTTTGTAATGTTTGTATCATCTTGTTTACTTTCCATTCCGTCTTCGTTAAAGAGGCATCCCTTTAGCGTTACAGTTTCGGCGGTCCAGTCTTCACCGGCATAAGCATTAGTAAATGAGATGATCAAGTCAAATTCTCCCAAATCCATTAAAGAACCAGCCAATGCTCGGAGTTGGGAAACGGTATTATAATCCATTGTAATGGAGGCTGTACAGGTTTTATTGCCAAAACCACGATTGATAGCATTTCCTCCAATACCGTAGTTGTTTTCAACTTTACGAGTCTTGTTCCACTTGATTTCAGAAACTCCTTGCATAATAGTAGAATCTTCTGAAATATCCAATGCTGGTATGGAAATGCGGATCATAGACCAGCTGTATGCTACATTGTTAATTATTGCCATCTTGTTAATTATTTATTGGTTAATGCCAAGCCCTCGACTACTTCAATACGGGACGCTACACCCACCGGAACAAGTGAATATTTAATGATCAGTGTATCATTCTTTAATACATTTTGATTCTTATCAATTGTTACAGAAAAGCCAGAGATTTCTTCATTAGTCTGCATGGTTGTGAGGATGTCAGAAACAATATTTTGAAACATCGTAATCTTTGCAGAAGATAAATATCCAGTGCTGGGGTCTACTTTCAACGGAGAGTTGACATAAGGTAATAATGCGTTACGTACAGCGCGTCTTGACTTATGAATTGTACGGTTTCTAGCAACTGTTCGGTAATCTCCGTTTGAACACGTTTGGTCTTTAGAGAAAAAGACTCCGCTTTCCAAACCAGAATATTTGCACAAGAAGACATATCCCTTATCGTCCAGATCATCCAATTGGATTTTATTCAAAGATGAGTACTTTAATGTACTTGTTAACTTATCCTCGCTATTTAAAGTGACATCTCCGAATCCCATTTCAATATCTGGGAAATAACCAATCAAATTGAACTTATTTACCCATGCGAATGATTCTTGTACGCTTGCTGAAGCGATACATCCGAGTGCGGCTCCAATATTTCCTACAGGAGTGAGGTTCGGGTTAGCAAGCTGCATAGCTGATACATCAGCGTCTAATCCCTGGCCAAGCAATACACTGACAAACCGAGCATTAATGACACACGTAGGTATTTTGCCCAGTTCTACTTTCTTCACAGATTCTTCAGCTGTTGCAATTACTGCGGAATTTGCACATAACAAGATTGATAAAGGAGCATTTTCATCAGCTAAAGACGCAGCTTTGGATTGCAGATCTGTAACTAGGTCAATGCTATATGTTTCTGCTTCCGGATCTGTTTGTTTCCACAACGATTGTTCAGTCCAAACACCGAGTTGGTTAATCATACCATGTGCTGCACGTTGCATTTGTTCTATAGCATTCCAATCTACACCACAGTCTGCAAACATGATAAACAAACGTCCTGTGCTTCCTTGTATTCCAAAGAAATGATTGATATGATAATAAGGAATTCCAAACAGTAAATCCTTTTCAGTGTCACCGGAGTATGCGGTAATGCCAAGTTCTTTCAAATCATCCATAGAATTGATTTCAATAACATTACCTTGTAATTTGTCTTTTACGGCCAAACCAGCACCTTCTTCGAAGAATTTAGCTTGTTTGGAAATATCAAACAGCAAACCTGTGACTTTTTCAGTTGAGGTTGTAGAGCTTGTTCCAATGTTTCCATCGGTATCACTCATAAAAACGCCACCTAATGCCATATTTGTAAATTTTATTGTTTGTAATACGGATTTTGATAAAGAATAGCATCCTTCACCCAATTAGGTTGTGCATCTGCGGTGAATACACCACCTTTGGAATCAATATACAATGCCGGATAGCCAGGATATTTTTGTAACAGTTCTTTTACGAATTCTGGTATTTCATCTTTTTCTTTTGTTTTGTCTTTTTTTTCAGGTTTTTGAGAAGACTCTTTGATAGAGGAGGTATCTGGAGTTTCAACAGTGTCTTGCTCTTGTTTTTCAGATTCTTCATTTGAAATAACCGGTGTTTCTGAAGTAACTGTAGGATCTTGTGTTTTAACCTCTTCTGTAACCGGAGCTTCTGTATTCTTTTTTCTAGCCATAACTTAAATTAAAAAAGGGAATGGAGTACCGACTCCACTCCCTTGTGATAAACTATGATGAGATATTTAATTCAATTTGTTATTCTGCATTTTTGTAAGCGGTCCATGCTACGATTTCTGCCGGACGAACGATGTTTACATCCATTTTCATTCGCATCTGGAAGAAATACAATTCGCTGTTAGCTTGTAGCCGTTCAACCTTTACTACTTCAGCGTCATTTGCATAGTCAACCCCCATCCACAGGTTAGATTCCATGCCGGTAGTAAATTCTCCGAGTACGATAGTATGTTCTGGAATGCCGACAATAGGTACAATACGCTTACCTTTAAAACGATACTCGTTAACCTTAGTATTGTCGGAGTATTTCACTGTTTTGTCGCTTAGATATTGATCATATAAATCCCAAATATCCCAGCCACATACAAATACCAGTCCTGCTTTTTTACGGATTTGTTTCGGGCATTTCTTCCACATAGCATTGAGAGCGGCTTCTACATTGGCACCTGTGCTCAATTCTGTAGTACCGGCAATAATGACTTGTCCACCAGCTTTCTCTACCTCTGTTGCATTTGTTGCAGTATTTGCCAGAATACGTTTGATTGCACCGTCAAAGTATTTCATTGGGCCACCGGCATTTTCACCTCCAATCGTTGTGCAACCTTCAGGAGCGGTAATTTTTGCGGCAGCTGAACCACCTTTTGCGGAGCACCAAATAGACTCACCGATATACTCATTCTTTCGATCCATCAAGAGGCGCAGCATTTTAGCTTGTACTTTTGGGTCTAAGTCACGGAATACCAAATTACCTTCCGGCTGGGCAAATTTGTAATACTTTTCATAGTCACGGGGGTTAAATTCAAGGTACACCATGAATTCTTGCGGTTCCAGGTAACGTTCTGTTAATGTGTATTGGTTCAATCCACCAGTAGTTCCTGCTCCTGCGCCATGAGTTGAGTTTGGAGTGGGGACGTTATCTTGAATTACTTTTCCCAATTGGATAGTGGGGATGGTGTATTTGAACTGGATTCCAGATTTGATATGAATCAAACCTTCTTTGTATGTATCATTCCCTTGCGCGGTATATGTCAGGAGGTCATTAAGGACCTCACCAGAATATGTGTTTTGCGCAAAATTTACTGAACTTGCCATGTTGTTTATGTTATTTTGTTTTAGTCAAGTGTTTTAAATTGGAAATCTGTTCCTACGACAGCTTCAACAGCCTTAGCCATTTTCTTTTCTGCCTCGGTCATCTGATTTTCTGCATTTTCAATGTTGGCAGGATCATTTGCAATTTCAGCAGAAATTTTATCACGTTTTGGAATGGAATTCAGTGTTGCCTGTACCATCTCAAAATCGTTTTGAGCCATTTCCACCCATTTAGGTTTTGCATCAGAATTGATTTTACCTTCAGCAATTGCATTGTCAACGAACTGTTCGATAGTTTCTTTACGTTTTGCTTCTTCAGCATCTTTGTAACTTTTCAATTCGTTCTTGACAGTTGTCAATTCGTTTTGAACATTGGTAAGTTGCGCATCCAATCCTTCTTTCTGAATTTTCAAAGCATTGTATGAAGCCTGAATTTCTGCTGCCTTGTTTTCCGCATTTTTCAATGCATCAATTCGGGTAATAACAGCTGAAACTTCAGAGGTTTTCTCCAAACCAAGCTGGGCGCATACAGAACCAAATGCAAATTCTTGTTCTTTGTCCATTGTTTTTTGTGAATTTGAATTTTCTATTTGATTTTGATTAGGAATAGAACTGGAATCATCAAGTGGTTTAAAATTGCCCAGTTCTGTATTGATAGAAGCCATGATTTTTTGAAGGGCGTTCGCTTCCACTACTCCTTCAATTTGATCTTTTACTTTATTACAAACCTGTTTAGAGGTTTTTAAAACACATTCTGCTGATAATATACCGGCGTTTACGGCAGATTTTGCATCAAAATAAGTTCCATCACAACCTTCTTTGCCATCCATGATTTCTCGAACCTTAGCTTTCGTAAGACCAAATCTTTTATGATATATGGTCTCAATCTGTTTCTGAAAAGCATTTACAATTTGTTCATTGTCTGGGTTGCGTGAGTTTTCGTCACGTATGAAGGGGTTATGGATCATTAAAATAGAATAGTCACGCATGTAAGAACGAGTTCCTGCCGCCCACAGTACTGAAGCCATTGATGCTGCCAATCCTTCTACAATTGTTTCAACTTCAATGGGACATTGCTGTATAATGGAGAATGTTCCCATTCCGTACAGAACGCTTCCACCTTCACTATTAATGCTGATTACAATTTTCGAGGGTTTAACGTAATCTTGTATCCATAAAAATTCATCATTGAAATTACGTGTGCTCTCTTCGTCAATTTTGCCATAGAAGCGCATATATACCGGTTTTGCTTCTTGCGCTTCTCCAACTACATATTTTAATTCATCTACTTTCATTTGAGCTTTTTCACAAGAATAGGTATCAGCTTCTTTAATGGTTGTAAGTTTGTTATTCGACTTGACCGGTTGGAGGATCAGTTGAAGGCATTTCTACAGAAGGTTCATACTTAGCTACATCTTCGATTTTAGGTTCCTTGTGATTACCATGTGCTTCTGAATCATGTTCTGGTGCATCAGAATGGTTCGTGAATGGTGGCATAACTAAATACCTGTCTACCCATTTGCGATACTGGAAAGAGGATGATGTTCTAAACCATATCTCGTAGTCAATCCAGTATGGCTGTAGCCCATGATCTAAAGATTCCGGCATATCAAAATAGGTAAGATTGCAACGTTCATTTAATGCTTCTTCGTAATCTTTCGCATCTTGAATTGCATCATTGATCTGTTGAAAAACGCGAAATCCATGTGTCTCAACAATATCGTCACTATTGTTTAAATCATTAAGCACAAATCTGATACGCATAGTGGCACGCCCTTCTCCAATTCTTTGTTGGGCAACTAAATAACGTACATTCACAAACCGAATAAATGCCGCAGGAAAAGGTATAGCATATTCTGTATTACCACGAGTACGAACAATACGTTCAAACTGTCCGTTATCTATTTTTACAGTTTGAAATAGTTTAGGCGAATTATTATCGTTAGGGTCTGTATGTAAGGACTCTAATACACGTTTTACAGCTAAATACACATCCTCTAAAGGGTTGTTGTCTACTTCCTCCAAAGTAGTATCGTCATCATCGGGAAGGGGAGAGGTGTCTTTTGCAAACGTGTCTTTTAAACTGTCCGGTAAATCTGTTTTATATTTATCTACTATCATTTTGGAAAGCCATCAAAAATACGAATACTGTAAGATGAAATTTTATCAGCTACGGTTGTAGAATATCCTATAAATTGCCTTTGTCTAATATAGGATGCTGGAGAACCTGGTTTGGCAATTTTCCCTCCTTCATTATGTATTGCTGCATAACAAAAGTTTCTTCCATATTGCCTATTACTAAATTTGAACATGTCTGGATCTGTGAATAATTTAACACCACGATTCTTATTAGAATGAAAGCGTTCCCATATTATTGAATGTTTTAATGCTCCTGTTTCTTCCAATATAGGGTGTGGCTTATGATTACGTCTGGATTGCCAAGAAAAAGTTCCGGCTGAATTGAACCGCCGGAGATAAAAAGAGTCTCTAAATATTTTTTTTGCGGCATTACCTACCAATGTTTCAAAATTGAATACATTAACTTCAAATTTATTAGGCAATCTCAACCATTGTTGAGCTAATTGTCTTGGAGTTATTACTTTTCCAGCCATTTGTCCTTAATTTTATTAGCAATGGTGCGCAGCCTCTTTTTATGCTTTTTAGGAATAATAAAGTATGAATGTGCATCACTAAATATTCGCCCACCCTTTGCTACACTTTCTTTAAATACTGGATTAACAAAATCGGGCATCTCAATAATTTGTCCCATCACCTGTGATAATTTGGATTGGTTGAGAACGTCAGCACTTTCTTCTACTAGAAAACAACGGCATCCATGTTCAATTGGGGGGATTAACCATGCTGGGAAAGATGCTTTGCGGTAGCTAGTCCCTTCTAATGCAAGGTGCCAAGGGCGCACCCTATTATCTCCCTGTGTCATATATGTTAACACTGTATTATTGCTATACAAAATCCAACCAGCAGCAATTCCCATCGCATATTCAATATCTTCGTTTTCAATATTCGCGTATATGCTATTGTATCTGTGAAAAATATTTTCAGCTTCTGCCAGATCTACTTCATTGGTAATATTAAAATTGTCTGGAAGGTTCTCCGACATCTGAAATTCTTCAGCTACTGCAAAATCAACAAGATTATCTAATGCAGCTACTAATATATTACGTTGCTCTTTTTCTAATTTGGTTAATCCATCATTGTGATTACGAAGTAATTCCAGTGCTTTTTCAAAGTCCATACCAAAACCTTTGATTGCATGATTCAATGCAAATTCCGCACGTAACGTCATCATTTCTTCTAATAAATCCCAACGATCCTCTATATTGCCATAGTCCTGTAAAAACTTCTGGAAAACAGCGTAGATAGCAAGGTATTCAGCATTCTCTTCATCTTTGTTCGATTTAGATTCTGCAAGGACGGAAGGAGAAGTGCTATCTTTTATTCTCCTTCCATTAGAAAATTTTCAACGTTGCTTGAATTCTTTCGTTCACCACGCCTATGCCCATATCTTTTGTAATATTCTTCATCGGACATAATGCGTCTATCATTGGAACTTCCATTTATGCTCCCGCTATTACTTGCCATTTCCGATATAGCGTTAAATTGTTTCCCTACGACAATACCAAATTCTTTTTCGATTTCATCTGCTGATACTTCATACTTATCTGTAATAAAAGAATATAAGCTAATCTTGTCTTTGTTACTCATTTCTACACGGTTGGCATATTTGAATTCTAATCCCGGCTTGATATATCCCATAGATACTAATCTAGGAACGATCTCTTCATTCATTACATTTTCAATGAAACCGCGATACATTTCTATGCGCTCCCGAAAAATGTCTTGGTGAGCATTTGTTGATCCAACATAAGATTGGGTTGCTCCAGCCATAGATTCAGAGCCAACTATTAAATTAGAAACTTCTGTATTGGCAAAATTTATTAAACTAGTATATATGTGTTCGGAATTTGACATTGTAAATGTCTTAATGTCAATATCATCGTTCAATCCTGTGACTATTATTTTATTCTGAGCCGCATTTGCAATGTTTTGTGCTAATCGTTGTCGATCTTGGATGCTTTCTGATTCAGTCTTACCATGTATGATAGGTTGACCATAAGTATGACTAAAATTAACATAATTAGCAAGAGTGAATTTTTTTGCAAGGATAGTTGGGGTAGTTGCAGAGAATAGCCCCAAGTCACCATTATCAATAAGTATATAATTCTTGGAGTATTGCGATGAAGCAATATCCCATCCAGGATTCCACTGCCCTTGTCTTTGCACAACTCGTAATTGACTTGCCAATACATTTCTTCGCTCAATAATATTTACTTCAGCTAGCTTTCCTGTTAAAGGATTAATATCAGGCATTATTTCTAATAAGGTGTAACCGTACCATTTGGCTTCAACAATACCTTTTATGATTTTAGTGAATTGAGAACCTTGTATCTTTTTGGTTTCTTCTACATCCTTAATATATTTTCCTCGTTCATTTTGTCTTGCCAACATGTATCGTTCGCCTATAATCTGTGATTCTACAGTTTCTAATACTGCACGTAAATGAGCATCCTGCTCTACACATGCTTCGTATAAATCTATCAGTGGACCACGATCATCTAAAACAACCCCGCGTGTTACTTGGGATTGAATGGATTTGTATCTACAATGACGGTCAATCTCCCTAACATATTCTTGAATAGTTTTTTTGCTAGTTTTAAATATGCTTTCTAAAGGAGTGCCGTGAAATGTTGTTTCTGCACTAATTACATTCATATTAAGAGTTTTTGAAAGAATAGATAGCGAGTCTAAAGTTGGTTTCTATATATATGATAAGGTAGGAGTATATGTATTATAATCTGAAATTTGTAAATATCAGTATTATAGATATATAGCTATAAAATATGTGTTAAATATATAATTTTGTATTGTCAATATGATAAAATAAAATATCTTTGCGTCGATAATTTAATGTTTAACAAATAATACGTCATTAAAATGAGTAAAGATTTTAATTATTTTCGCATTAAGATGGCATACAAGGGCACAAATGATCTAGGTGCTATTGTTCCCATCAAATCAGAAGATCTGGTAATGGCTACATGCTATACCGAAGCAGAACAAATCGCATATAAGTTGGCTGAAGGAAAAGATGAGTTTGGTGATGTGGATGTAGAAATTGTCCGCACCAAAATTTCAGAAGTTGCTTATAACGATACATTTGCTACTGATACTGAACTAATTTGTGGATTAATATCCTATTTTTTTGAAGAAAGTGAAGATACAGAAGTTGGGTTGTATCAAGTATCTCTTGTTTATTATGATGTGGACGAAAAGACTGGTAAAACCAAAAGTTCCAACAGTACAATTTATGTACCGGCTTATTCTTCATCTGAAGCGATAGAAAATATTCGCACTTACTTAAAACAGGCTGGGGAAACACGTGAATATACTATTCGCAATGTCAAATATGACAAAGCACAATCGGTCATGGTTACACCTGAAACTCATCAAAACAACATTAGGGTATAATGACTTCTCCTAAGGGAACCGGGAAAATTATAAATATCAAATGTACAGAAGTCTCACTCCCGGAATTTCCTAATCTCCTTTTTGGAACTCATTTTGATGGTAGCAGAATTTTTGATGCTACATATTATCTCCAATCTAAAGACCCCGACAATAAATTAAGCATAGAAGACTTCTTTCATAAGTTTGATTTCCAAATCAAGGCTATTGCAGAAACTTACAAGTTGCCTTTAGAGAAACTGGTATCAATCAACACGGAGGGGCATCAATTGATTGACGGATGTTTATGCTATCCGTTTTTATCTTATGTTGATCCGCAATTCTGCGCATATATCAATGAAATAATAGACGAAATGTTTGTTACTGGAGTTGTTGTGTCAGATACACATTTAATTTCGTTGGTAAAGAAAAGGCTTCCTCCAGAATTGCTCAAACAAATTTGGGATGGCAGAGAAGATTTTTCGTAAACCCAAAGCTGTCTTAATATTTAATCGCAGAAAAACATTGGCTCTTATGGCTGCTTCAGTAAATGAGGCAGCTAAAATCAGCGGTTTAAAGCCTGGAAATATTTCTAAGGCTTGTGTCGGTACATTGATTTCCAATGGTATGTATTATTTTAGATATATAGGCAGTGATGTTGAAATAGAATTATCAGATATAGGTTCATTGAAGTTAGAGGAATATGACAAATTATGTGGTATCGAACGTCAGACATATCCCACGATGGCGATGAACCGTAAAAAATGGAAATATAATAAAAACAATAGAACGTATGAAAGTAAAAGTTTATAGTACATCAAAACATCCGTTGCCTCAATACGCAACTAAGCAATCAGCAGGACTGGACCTAAGAGCAAATATTGATGCTCCAATTACTATTAATCCTAGAGAACGTGTATTGGTTCCAACAGGATTACATATACAACTTCCAGAAGGTTTTGAAGCAAGAATTCAGCCTAGAAGTGGACTGGCCCTTAAAAAAGGAATCACTTGTCTTAATTCTCCAGGATGCGTGGATGCCGACTATCGAGGTGATGTAGGTGTAATTCTTATTAATCATGGAACAGAGCCGTTTACTGTTAATGACGGGGAACGGATTGCCCAAATGATTATTTCTAAATATGAACAAGCAGAATGGGAGCCTGTTTCTTCAATCGAAGATTTAGAGACCACAGAACGCGGTGAACAAGGATTTGGGCATTCAGGAATAAAATAAGAAATATGGGGTACGTTTTATGTGCCCCATTATTTAATTTATAAATATTATAGGATATGGAGCTTAATTTTACAGTTGAAACAAAAGATGTGTTGCTTGATATGATTAAGCGACACAATAAAATGTATCGTATGGGTACGCCAGAAATTTCAGATGCGGAGTATGATGCAGAAATAGAACTATTAAAAACACTTGATCCAGACAATGAATGGTTCAAACATACCGAACCCGCTTTTGTACCTGAAACCCGAAAACGGGCTTTGCCAATCCCAATGAAATCTTTAAATAAAGTAAAGGATATATCAGAACTTAAAAAATGGTATATGTCTTTAGGCTTGAAAGGAAATGCAGGTGTAATATGTATGCCTAAGCTGGATGGTCTTTCTCTACTATATAATGAATTAACTGGTGAGGCATATTCTCGTGGAGGGATAGAAAATGAAGGGCAAGATTGTACTAGCCATTATCGAGCATCCATTCAATGTTATAACCCTGCCAGCAGTTTTCATTATACTTTTGGAGAATTTGTTATCAACAGAAGTGATTGGGAGCGGCATTTTCATGGGAAACGTTCTAAATTCACAGGAGATATTTTTAAATCACCGCGTAACACAGCTGCCGGTCTTTTAAATAGAGATGAGCCATGTGATTATCTTGAACACGCTTCTTTCTTCAGATATGGGGTGGATGAGAGTTCCCTACATGATTATAACAACTTCCATAGTCTGATAGAAACTATTTGTAATATCTATCAACAAGAGCATCTTTACCATTTTGCTTTTATAGATGAACTGAACGAAGAGCTACTGATGAATTTATTCAAAGAGTGGAGTAAGGTGTATCCAATTGACGGTATTGTGATTTATGTTGATGATTTGCGCTTATGGGAAGTTATTGGCAGACATCAAACATCTGGAAATCCATTATATGCCATTGCCTACAAACATCCAGATTTTACAGAATCTTTCGAGACAACAGTAAAGGATATTGTATGGAAAGTCAGTAAGTCGGGTGCCCTTAAACCTGTGGTTAATATTGAAATGGTTGATACTGGAGATTGCAACATGGAAAATCCTACTGGATATAATGCCGGCTGGATTAATGATCATGAAATAGCAAAGGGGGCTGAAATATTAGTTACTCGTTCTGGAGGGGTAATTCCTAAGATTCTATCAACTCTTACCCCAGCAACACAAGAAGAACAAGAGAAATTATGGGATGAAATGTCAGAGTGTCCTCATTGTAGTTCATCGACTATGTGGAATGAGAATCACATAGAACTGTGTTGCACTAATCCTAGTTGTCCAGGTGTTCAATTAGCTAAAATTATATTTTTCTATTTGACATGTGGGGCTGAAAATATGGGAGAAGAAACATTATCCAAAATATTCAATGCAGGCTTTACTTCTATACCGGCGATTCTTAACATTACTTTTAACGATCTGATAAAAATCGAAGGATTCGGAGACAGTATTTCAAATATAATATTGGAGAATAACAGAAAAATCATGCAAGGAGTTGATTTGGCGACTTTAATGCAAGCCAGCGATTGCTTTAAAGGAATAGGAAAAATAAAGGCCCAAAAAATATTGGATGAAATGGATGATGAGGATTTATGCTCGTTCTGTCAAGGGTGGTATATCAATCACGAACCGGATGTTCAAAGCGAAGACTTTAAGAATTGTCCTATAACTGTACAAAACTTATTGTTAGGGTATTTTCCATTTATGGCCTTTTTAGAGGAAACTAAAATACCTTACAAATTGTCCCCAAAGACCGTTGTGCTGGAAGGTAAATGTAAAGGTTTGTCCATCTGTGTATCAGGATTTCGAGATAGTAATCTTGAAGAAGTAATCACCAACGAAGGAGGAAAAATTGTTAGTGGGGTGTCTAAAAAAACAACACATTTGGTGGTGAAAGACAAGTCTGCCAACTCATCAAAAATATCCAAGGCCAAATTATTGGGGATACCAATTTTATCAATTGAAGAATTCTGTGATTTTTTTAATAATTAAATTATTGCATTACAATATATTAGCGATTAATATTGATTTAAATTGATATTAATCGCTTCTAAATTTGTATAATTGGATGTAATATCATACTTTTGCATTAAGTAAATGAATTGATATAATTATGGCAAAGAAAAATCAGTTAACTAAAAGTGATTATCTTCCTATGGAAGAATATAAGAAGTTATTACGCCTTCTTCATAAGGATCGGCAATATTTATGGGAACTATATGCTCGACTGGCATTCTGCACTGCACTACGAGTATCAGATGTATTGTCTTTAGCATGGGCTGATATTCTCCATAAAGGTTCATTGACCAAAATTGAGAAGAAAACTGGAAAAGTACGAAAAATCCCATTTAATTTAAGTATTCAAACGAGAATAGAGGAACTTTATATATTGCTTAAACGCCCTAATCCGAATGAATTAATATTTAAAAGCAAATTTACAGGAGTATCTGTCTCTTCCCAATATCTTAATCGGATAATGAAAGAATGGAAAGCTAAATATAAATTGGATATAGAAAATTTTTCTACACACACTTTTAGAAAAACATTTGGACGATATGTTTATGATACAAGCGAAAACAAGTCAGAAGCACTGTTACTATTGAACAGGATATTCAATCACTCTAACATTGAAATAACTAAAATATACATCTGCATTAGAGAAGATGAAATAAATTCTATATTCGATTCTATCCGTCTCTAACTTCTTCGCTACATTTTACATTTTGATTTGCACGACATGTGCCCCTATCTTTACTCCATAATTGGATAAATAAAATTGACCATGTTTATACAACAAAAGAGGGGACTGTCTGTATCCCCACCCATCATCATTACTTGTGAATTATGTAATACGCTGGAGAACCTGGATGAATGTAATCCTCCGGGAGATATTTTGCGTATTATGAGTAAACGAAATGTCTGTTCTAAATGTGCTTTCTGGATGGATAAAATAGCTCATCCGGATATAGGTAATGAAGTTATTGGTTCTCATTATTATATTGTATATCCATTTGTAAAACGACCCAATAACGTTATTAAAGGTTCTGAAGGCAAAGAGTTTTATATTCGGCGATTTGATGGAACATTAATCAAATCCAATAATATATGGCATCAAGGTGAAATCCCAGAACATTTTAGAAAACAATTGCCAGATACTGCCAATTTCCTATCATTGATAACTTATACCAAATTATCTAACGACCCTCATAAGTGTCAGGCTAAAGGATGTTGGGATCGCTATAATTGTCTTAGATATAATTTATCTTGCGAACGAGATGGACCTTTCAATAAGATTCCGGCCAATCATACTATTGGCGATGAAAACTGTCCTTCATTTATAAATATAAACGAATTAAAAATATGATATATGCAATTTTTATACTATGCTTAATATTGTTTGCCATTGCCATTTATGCACTTCGTAAACTATCTAAGCAATACAAAACTCTTCAAGAGATATATTATCTTCAGAAGCTAATGTTATCTCACTCTCAATTTACGAATGATGCCAATGAAATGATTTTATGGAAAATCAGATATGATATATGGTGCTGGAATGAAAACTTAGTAAAATCGGAAAATTATGAAATGGCACAACAAGCCAAAGTAGCAACTAATATTATAGCTGATATGATAACTTTTTATCGTAACAATTTAAAAGCGGATAATAATGATACATACATTAAAAAATGAGATGGAACGAATGTGGAATCAGTTTGACCATAAAGCGTTTATCTCAAATGATCCTATTCAAATAGTACACCAAATACGGAATCTTTCTGGGAGAACTACAGCGGATATTGAGGTTTGTGCAATATTAACGGCTATGGTTTCATGGGGACAACGTAGTCATATAATATATTGTGCAGAGAAGTTGATGAACGTATGTGGATGGGAGCCAGGTAAATATATTAAATTGGGTGATTTTTATGATATTCCGGACGAATGTAGTATTTACCGTACTCTTACAGGAAAAATATTTAAAGAGGTGTGTCATCAATTAAGATGCTTCTACAGTAAACACGATTCTATTCAGGAATATTTAAAAAAACATCCCATTTCACTTGATGATTTATTACTCACGCTATGTAATTGGTGTGAACCGGCCCGTCTTGGAAGTCCATATCGTAACTCTGCTTGTAAACGTATTAATATGCTATTGCGTTGGATGGTTCGTAAAGATGAAATAGATTTAGGAGTATGGCAGACTGACTTAATCAAACCTAAAAAACTATACGCTGTTATGGATACCCATGTTGCGCAGCAAGCACAACGTATGGGGATTATATCTTATCCTAAAGAAAGCTGGAAGGCTGTTATGGAACTCACTCATGTTTATCGCCAATGGGATGCAGAGGATCCATTAAAATATGATTTTATATTAATGACAAAAAACTTGAAATAAAATGATTGTTATTCTTTTAATTGTATTGTCGCTTGTCTCAATCGCGGCTATAACCATTGTGGTTGCACAGAATACAGCTTGTAAAGATTGTCCTTTTAAACGGACATGCGATGAATTGTTGAGCCAAAATCAACTTAACTTGTGCCAACAAAATAATATGCCAAGTCAAAACGAAGAGAAATAATAAATAGATGTATAACGAACTAATTTAATAAAAGTATGGATATAGAAAATAAAAACAGGGTTTCTGTAGAAGATATGAGAACATGTTATGCTGAAAGATTTCCGTATGCACCCAATAATCAACGCATAGGACGATTTGCAAAACAAATAGGTTTCCGTCTTACCAAACAGATGGTTAAAGGGCAGATTATTAGTTTTTATATAAAAGATGATACAAGTAAATGAGTACGTTTTCCGAGAAATTCGATAACCACTGGAAGTGCATCCCATACGCAATGGCAACATTAACATCCAGTGATGGCTTTATGATTTTATTTCATCTGTTACGAAGAGGCTATACGGATGGAGATAAGACAACATGCGCCATATCCAACAAAGAACTAGCTGACGTCATGGGAACTTCTATTAGTTCAGTACGCCGGGCAATAGATACCTTGAAGCAACTTAATCTTATCAGCTGTTCTCAAAATAAAGGGGCACTTTGCACATTCTATGTAAATTGGAGTGAGATACGAGCAATACATAAAGTAAGTTCTCAAATATCAGATAAAGGATGGGTATATCTGCGAGGCTTGTGCTTAAATAGCGAGGTACGTCCAATTTCAGCGATTCCATTGACCATATTGAACGATGTCGTTCGTCAATATCCACACACCTCGCTCAATATGAACACACCCTCGCTCAATATGAACACACCCTCGCTCAATATGAACACACCCTCGCTCAATATGAACACACCCTCGCTCAATATGAACACACCCTCGCTCAATATGAACACACCCTCGCTCAATATGAACACACCCTCGCTCAATATGAACACACCCTCGCTCAATATGAACACACCCTCGCTCAATATGAACACACCCTCGCTCAATATGAACACACCCTCGCTCAATATGAACACACCCTCGCTCAATATGAACACACCCTCGCTCAATATGAACACACCCTCGCTCAATATGAACACACCCTCGCTCAATATGAACACACCCTCGCTCAATATGAACACACCCTCGCTCAATATGAACACACCCTCGCTCAATATGAACACACCCTCGCTCAATATGAACACACCCTCGCTCAATATGAACACACCCTCGCTCAATATGAACACACCCTCGCTCAATATGAACACACCCTCGCTCAATATGAACACACCCTCGCTCAATATGAACACACCCTCGCTCAATATGAACACACCCTCGCTCAATATGAACACACCCTCGCTCAATATGAACACACCCTCGCTCAATATGAACACACCCTCGCTCAATATGAACACACCCTCGCTCAATATGAACACACCCTCGCTAATAGACGAAGAAAAAGGTGAAGACATAGAAAAACTATCAGAAAATGTAGTCAAAGAGCAATCTAACCTCGTTCAATATGAACAGGGGTCCGCTCAATATGAACGAGGGTGCGCTCAATATGAGCGAGGGTGTGTTCATATTGAACGAGGGTCCGCTCATATTGAACAACAGAATAAGATATATATAGATAATATAGAGAATAAAGAGAATCATAACGAACGAAGTGAGTTTAATAAAGAAACTGATATGAAGATTTTGGAATGGTTCAATTCTCGTGACTTATCTTTTCCAGATCTTTCTTCTTCTGATTTTGAAACCATCATTAACCTTCCAGATTTTGCCGATAATGATTTTGATATGGCAATAAGAGAAGTTTGGGGATATTTGCAATATGATGAAGACTCTCCAGATAATTACATTCCAGTTGAATATTTCAAAGATATTCTTTACCGTGCTTGGAATGATTTAAAAACTATCAATCCTGATTTCTCTCTTTCAGAACAAGACATGAAGAATATTTTTGGATTCGATGTTAAGATGCAAAATGGAGAACCTGTATGTTATGTGACTCCCAGTAAAATTAAAAACATCAATCAATCTCCCTCATCTTCCAGAAAAATTAAACGAAAAGGAGTAGAGGACCGAACCTCCAGATTGATATTTCTTGAATCTCTCCGGCAAGTCGCCGAAAAAGATACGAATATGTTGACGGACGCCGAGTATGCAATATGGCTTATGATTGAGTTTGTGAAAGAACGGGAAAGTAATCAGCAACCTCGTCCATCAGAAGTGACGAAAGCTGCTTATGAAGATTTGCTTAAACGTTTCTCGAACGAATCGAAGGTGCCTGTAGAAGATTTGAGAACCCTATGGAAAGAGCTTCCTCAAAAAAATACAGTTAAACTTCATCCTCAACAGTTGTCAGTTGGTAAGATTATAAGCTATAACGTGCAGGTAAATCAGGCAAGTGATGTGGAGGAGCTTTATAACAAAAAGATGGCAGAACAACCATGAAGTCTTTTGCCACCTTCCAGAATCCTTTTCCTTAGCCGGACTTGATTATCTTATTTCGGGTTCGGCTAAAAAGTTTCTTCTAATTTCTATTTCTTCAGACAGTATTCTAATCGCATCTTTCTCTCTTCGAAAATAATTGCCTGCCAGATAACGTTTATTGCTTGTTACAGTTCCTTTTTCCACATCTGAAGTAACTTGCATCTTATCCGTAATATACCAGTATCGTTCTCCTGTAGCTACTTTCATGTTCAAAGGCTCAATTCGTTTTAGAAAATGATTCCATGTTTTACCGACCTTAGCTAATTCTACATCCAGAGCCTTTCTTTGATAATCCGCTGGCTTGAAAGTTGTGAACGAAAAATCATCTATTTTTCCCAAATACTCGTTCATGCTGTATTTAACTGGTTCCCCTTTGATAACATAGCAATACATAACAATGTCTCCAGAGGATTTATCTACAAGTCTTACTACCCCATATCCTTCTTGACCAGTTTTATGATTATGGAAGCATACTAAATCACATGATTTGGGAATATATTTATCGCTTATTACGAAAAATGGGTTGCCAAATTCCTGGCCATTTTCATCTAAAACTAAATAGAGGCGATTTAAAGCATTTTCTCCGGCTGGGGTTATAATGTCTACAGGAATTGTTATTTTGTCGAAATTAGGCGTGTTTCCGTCAATTCTAAGGCATATTAAAACTGTATTCACATTCCCTTCTTGTACCAAACCTATAGAATCGTTCCATTTTACTGCATCTCCAGCTCCAAATCCTTTGTCAAACCAGTTGGCAAATGTAGCGTAATCGAGAGATTCAGGATCGTCTGAATAACTGGAAGGTACATGCAGCTTAATATTATATTCTGTTTTGCAATAAGAACTGATTCCTTTAAAATCAATTTCAGACTTATATTTTCTTTTTCTTAGAAAATGCTCTACTTGTTTTTTAGTTTTCATATTTGGATAAAATAATCAATTGTTAGGCAAATGTAATATGATTTTTTGATAAACATCAATTTGGATATAAAAATTTAGCTTAATTACCACAAAACGAGACTGAAAAAATAGGTGGCTGAAAAAAATCAGAAAACTTATATATTGAATTTTTATATCGTTGTCAATTTGAATATATTGGAAAATAATTATTTCTCTGTATTATAAAAAATAAAGTTAATAAATTGATGCTGGGATAATTACGAAATCTCTACTTCCAGATTCGATATATTATAAAATTGATGTTAGAAATTGGAGATAATTTTATTGTATTGAATAACGTGGTCTGGAAGAGAATTGGCTTTTTGTACTATGATCGACTTTTGAAAAAACGAGATTGAAAAATCAGGTCGGATTATATATACGGTATTCGCTCCATAATTGACCGGCTCTGCCTTCTTTTTTTTATATTTTTTATTGCCATATTGCTGTAAATCAGTTAATTATATTGTTTCACTAATATACAAAAGTGAAACAAATGTGCTTTTGTTCTTTGTTTTGCCTATTCTTTTGTTTTTGATACTCTTTTGAAATTATTACAAATTTACCCTTTTGTGTATGTGATTTGTTCCCGTTCCTTTTTGCATCCAGGTAACAACATCTTACGCGCGTATATGTGTGCGCATGTGTGTATGTGTGTCACGATTTGCCCTAATAAATAACCACGCACACACGCGCGTGTGTTGGGATACTTATTTTATTGATTATCAATTGTTTATAAACAATCTTCTTTGTTGCGTGTTTGTATGTTGTTGAAAATCAATTGTTTACAAATTATTTTAGCTTTAAAACAAAAGTTTTTGCAGTTTTATTTGTGTATATCAAATAGGCGTTATATCTTTGCAACGTCAAGTTAAGATAACGGCTACTTGATAAAGTGTTTACTTTCCGTTTTGGTTTTATCTGTAAACCTACAAAAAGCGAAAACCGCAAACAGATACGAGATAATAAACGTAATTAATAACCGTAAAAACAAGAAGTAAGAAACGGACAAAAGAAAGTAGTACATAAAAGCAAAAGGAGTGCGAAAGCGAAAGCAAAAGCGCACGCCCAGACATAAAACGGGATGTTTTGTGAACGGGGAAAGAATGCACCTGACTGTAATGCTCAGTTATTAAAGAGGGTTATGCAAACCGTCGTTAGCCCCAGGTGTGTCCATACGTTAAAACTACGCAACCGCTGTGATAGCGTTATGAGTTTAGCAAGTTGTACGTAACAAGCGCGTAGTATGCCTAGAATGTGCATAAATTATACCCTCGCCAGTGTGGACGTGAGGAAAAAGGGAAAAGTGTAAACTTTGTGCCATAGTTGTGCCCAGTTGCCGACTGCATACCGAAAAACGGATGTTTACACAAAGGTGTGAAAATCTGCCCCTAATGCGAACTGAGAAAGATATATGCCCTTGCGTATATATGTAATCACCAACGCAACGCAGCCCTAACAGTGAAAAAGTGTATGCCAAAAGTGTGCTTTAACGGTAACGATGGAAATTACCTACCACATAGGCGAAAGCGTATGTAAAAAGCTGCAATTCAATCGGTTTGGTTGCAGTTGGTGAGCACTCATACACAGGGCGCACGGCTCCGTTGCGCTGTTAGTGACGGGCAAAAAGTTGTACATAGAGTGTGCTGGATAGGTGAATGTCCAGTATGCTCTGATTGGGCTTTAACGCAATCGAAAGCGTGTAAACGTTTTCGGTGGTGCGTTCCTATTTTGGTAGGTCGGGGTTCGATTCCCCGATTGCCTACAATGCGCTATTGCAGAAAATTCCTAAAAAACAGTAATCATGGGAACAATTAGTAGGTATAACAGTGTACAATTTGAGAACTTGAACGCAAACGAGTTGGTAGGCGTAACTTTGGTGTATAAGAGTGTAAACCGTGACGGAGAAACGCATTATTCAGGACTGAATTTTGCCGGTGATGAATACACGCCAAAGGATAAGACACAGGACGAGATTTTCCGCGTGTGGAAGAATGTGGTAGCTACGTTCTGGACTGTGAAAGCGGTGGAAGCTGGGCTGCGTGAAGATAATGGTGGTATTGCATCCAAATTGCGTAGCGGTACACCGGCTGAAATCATAGTGCGTACAAGTGATTGCAAAGTGTCAAAGAAGTGGGATGTTGAGGGAAGTGTATGGAGCCGTATTGGTTTGGTGCCTACAAAGAAAGACCTGGATTGTGCAGCGCGTGATTTTAAGAAGAAAATCCATGCTGCTACAAAAGCGTCTTTCGATGCTCTGAAATTCCGTTTGAACTTTGAAGAAGTAGCCGCAAAAGCTGCTGACTATTATGAAATCTTGGGTGTGAAGCATGATGCTACGGAAGCGGAAATTAAAGCTGCATACAAACAAGCTGCTAAATCTGCTCATCCTGATGCCGGTGGTTCCAATGAAAAGATGCAAGAGGTAAATGCAGCATGGGAAGTTCTGGGAAATGCTCAAAAGCGTGCGGAATATGATGCGCGAATGGCTGCATAAATAAAGAACTGGTAAGTCATAACATACATAGCACGTCTGAAGGTGAATACAGGCGTGCTATTTTTATGGGTAAAATGAACGTGGAAGCGTAGCGTGCAAGAAGTGCGAGTCTTTGTTACCCACTTTAATTGTGGCATGTACTTTTGAGTGCGTGCCATTTTTGTGTCTGATTGTAAACCTTTAAAATATAAAGCATGAAACGAGCAAGAATCCAAAGAACGAGCGTAAAAGTTATTTCTACCTCTTGTGCAAGTATGACATTCTATTTGCCTAAATCTCAAAATGTTACCGTGAAACGGAAAACTGTGTATGATTTATTTAAAGCGTAAATCTATGAAGAAGTATGTTGTGGTATATAAGCGGAAAAAGTATATCAAAGTAGCTACTGCAATTGGTAGTAAATTTTATAGAATCTTGGTAGTTATATACCTGTTGTTTTCCTGTATTGCGATAAATGCCAAAACTATACGAGTATTTACAGGAAACATACAGCGCGTGGAGAAGACTGTGAGGATAGATGGAAACACTTACTTCCTAACATTGAAAGATGGTACCATGTACCAACTAGAGGATGAGAAGCAATATAGTATTGTATTGGAGAGTTGGAAATATTTCAAGTTTATAATGATTGATGTGAAAGATAATGGTAAAAAAGAATGATATAGCCAGTTTCTTCTACTATATGTGGAATTGCTGGGATGAGCACGAATGTGCTGTTGCTTTTGAAAAAGCCGAATGTGGATGGAGACATTTATGGAACAAGTGGCGTGAATATAATAGTCAAAATGGTCATTATGGAGCGGTAGAAGAATTTTTTGCCAATTTGGATGACAGGAATCAGAACTTACTCGTAGAGCGTGCACTGGAAATGTACAGCGGTAAAAAACGTATCAAATGAAAAAGATATTCAAAGTAATCGTGGGATGTGTTATTGTTATACTAACATTAAAAGCCTGCCGCTTGAATTATGTGTGCGATGTAGTTGATAGCATCCCAAAAGAAATCCGAGAGCGCATAATTACAGAGCACCCAGAATGCGCCAATATTGATTTGTTGGTGAAATTCTGGGAGACTAAAGGAGATTCCCTTGTTTCTGAAATTGCTAAGGAACAAATATATGACTGTGAACTTACCGAGTATTTGAAACTCCATCCTGAAGAGAACAATTAATATCAAGACAATAATGGAAACAAAAGTGTGTAAAGAATGTGGTCAGAGTTTGCCCAAATCAAATTTTTCTAAGAACAAGGCAACCAAAGATGGGTTGGCAAACTATTGTAAGAAGTGTGACAAAGAAAGAAGACGCAAATCCAGTGGGGGCATAACTCAACAAGGAGTAAAAGCTACTCTGAAAATGTCTGACTTTGATGACAACATGTTGTTTGCTGAATTGCGTAGACGTGGATACACTGGAGAATTACGTTATTCCAAAGTAGTAAATATATAGGTATGTACACAAGTTATGGCTGGGAATTGACTAATCTTTTGCAGGGACAAGATGAGGAATATCTGCTTGAAGTGTTAACGGAAAATTACAGACGTTTGAGAGATGTGCCAGATCATCTTATTGTGACATTGCTTGAATACCGTGGTTATACTGGAAGATTGATAAAAAGTGAAAATTAAAATAAAGAAGTATGATACCAGAAATTATTGAACAAATGCGCAAAGAGTTATACGATACTAAATTGTGCATCTCTGATTTCGAGAAGTATGATTTGAAAACTCTTGAAAAGACCAATGAGCCATTTTTTTGGTTAGTGCGCACACACGGAACACATTTGTGTTTTATTGGCCCCAGTGTAGAAAGTCTTTTTTCGTCAGAAAGTAACCGGTTTGCAATTATGAAAGATTCTCATGCTATTATCGCAAGTATTGTTTATTGGGACGATTTGGACTATAATAAGTATTTTTATTGGGATGGAGCACAGCTTCAGAAAGTATCCAAGGATAAGGTTATTTCAATATTCAATAATATTTGGGGAAGCCGGATACATCAACTTTCCATTCAATACCCTGAAGAGTATGCAGCCATAAACAAACCATTGGAATTAAAAATGTCCCCAGAAATATCAGAGCGTGTAAAAGAGGTCAAGAATATTGCTTCGGAATTGCAAGATTCAAGTTTTGAAGATTGCTTGAAAAGTCTACAAAAATGGGTGAGATTTGCCGTTAACCAACATATTGAAATATATGGTGATTTTGCGAAAAATAGCTTTGGATTCTCTGAGGTGGTAAATGGCGAACGCAAAATTTGCGGCGGGATAATTATGTCCCCAAATGCGACTGAAAGACGTTGGAGTATTCATACATAAAACAGTTGTAATATGAAGTATTCAGTAAATCCTAATCTCAATGCTGTTATGAATAGTATTGAGAAACTATTGTTATCCAAAGGAAAGGATAAGCAAGAGAGTATTCAAATTATTAAGAGGTATATAAAATCATTTCCTAAAGAACCGGATTATAACTTGGCACAACATGGAGGTATGCTTGTTTCCCCTTATGATGTGAGAGAATTGAATATTAAATGCGGTTATAGTGCTGTTGTTCAGAACAGAATCTCTGATGGGAGAGTCTGGAATGAATACTTGCTGCGGGTAGGAAGAGTTGCTAAGGAACTTTTAAAAGCAAACGAACTATGAAAGTTATATCAGAAATTTCACTTCGAGATTTCAAATTTTGGAGTGGGGGTGAGGATCGGGCAAAGAACTGTACCGATGAACAACTGGATAAAATTGAATCCATAATGGAGAGTGCTGCTCCTGAAAGTGGTTGGACCGATGATGACATAAATAATTTCTTTTGGTTTGACTTTGATACAATTGCAGACTGGCTTGGATACAAGGATGGAGAACATTTTGATGCAGGAGTTAGTGAAGATGATGTGAAAGAAGCGCAAGATTGGTTTGACGGTATCACAGACACCGAAGATATGATTGATATAGCCAGCCTTGACAGAGAAGACTATATTTCTACAGATGAAAATGGGGAAGAAGAATTTGATGAAGATCTTGTTTACTATGACTTTTCAAATTGGTGGAACAATATGGATGATATTGAACAAGTGAAAGAGTATCGTAAGCACGAGTAAAGTGTTATGGTAGAAATCCGGGTTCGATTCCCGGAACACTACATATATTTGTTGTTTCCATGTGTGTTGTTCGACATGTTTTTGTTTGAAGGGTGGCGCGATCAGAATGTTATTGTTCTGGTTGCGCCTTTTCCTTTAAAGTTAAAGCGAGTTAATATTCAAAAAGTGGACAACTATGGACACCATCAAAAAACTATTCGATAATAAAAACAAAAGGAAATATGCAAAAGGAATTGTTAGAAATAGAATTTCGTTATCATGACAGACCGATAGGTAGCTGCCCAGCTACTTCTTGTAGTAAGACAATTGCCATAGGTATATTTGATACTTTGGAAGAAGCAGTCAAAGCTGGTAATGAAACATTGAAGGTGTTGTCAGAACATTTCCAAGTAAGATCAGATGACCGATTTAAAGTTCGTGGTTTGTTTGGCACTCCAGATAGACTTGTAACAAATTGTTGTTATACAACTAAAGGGATTGCATATTTTGCAAAAATTACTCCTCTAAAATTTGATGATCTCTCTGAAACTATAGCAGAGACATTTAAAGCATACGATAGATACAGACAATATAGACGTGAACAAGAAAACGATGAATAATATGGATGTAATAGTCTTAAATCACAAAAACAAAGTATCCTTGCAGGTACAGCATGTAGATATTGGTAGTTCTATTGATTTGCATTTTCCAAACGAAAATCAATCATTTGATGCTTTTCAGAAACTTCGTGAAATAGGTGTGAGATGTTTCCATGCTGGTAAAAATGCTCCTTGTGGAGCTTCTGTAATGATGTATTCTTATGGTAATGATAATCTTCAACTTCAAATAAAGTAGTAAAATGGAAGAAAAGAAGTATATAAATATTGACAATATGGCGACACGCCTTTGTCAAATTCTCAAAGATGCACGTGAAAGCATGGTTGATGATGAAAATAAAGATTTTATCATGGAGAACTTTTCGGATGAGTATCTGGAAGATTACAGCAATGTAATGGCTTGGCAATTTAATTCTGATATGAAGAAATACTTGCATAATCCAGACCACAGGATTTGTGGTAATTTCAATAACATTGATTATGACTACCCTTATCATATTTATGGAGAGGTTACATACGATACGCCTCTTGTAAATGCTATGATCGCTAGATTAGATGCCGGTGAAGACAGCGAACAAGCTAACGAGGACCGGGACTTTCTTGCTGACTGGTTCTTTGAAACTTTTGGAACATGGGGAATATCCTATAATTTCCAGTCAAATATATCAGAGTTCCTTTATATGGAGTTTGAAAACCAACAATCTTAAATCAATGAAAACAATAACATTGCAACTGTACACTTTTGATGAATTGTCGGATGAGGTACAAAAGGAAATTATTGAGCGTGAACGCTGGAATATAATGGAGCAGTGCATGGAGGGTTATGGTTCGGATTATGTAACGTCTCTAAGAGCTTTCGAGAAATTGACAAACACCCAATCATATAGTTGGAGTGTTAACTATAGCGGATACGATTTTAATTTTAAATGTAGTTATAACCCAATTTTTGAATGTCCAGTTAATTGTGATAATGACATTTACGCAGAGGATTTGTGTGGGAAGTTACTGTTCCGATATATCAATAATAATATTATGCCATACATTACGCATGGCCAATATTATTCAACTTCAGGTGAGTGTATAGACGGGAAACGCACTTATAAGCATAGACGAAGTAGGGTTATTAAATCTTTAGAGGATTGTCCACTAACTGGTATGTGTTACGATTATTACTTGCTTGAACCTATCATTAAATATTATAAAACTTGGTGCAGTTATCCGGACAACTTTTCGCTCACAGACTTAATAGAACAATGCTACGACAGTTTTTTCAAATGCTGGCATGAAGAATATGAGTATTGGGCCAATGATGAAAATGCAATCCGGGAGGAATTACATAACAACCAGTATGAGGACAGGTTGTATTATATGGATGGAAGAGTTTATAGTGGACCGTTAGATGATGTTGCATAATTAAAATTCAAAAAACAATGGTACTCAATATAGTAAAAAATGGTACTGATTCTTCGAGCATTTTAGAATACGTGAGAAAAACTTTCAATAACTCAAAGGTAAGTATTAAAACAGACTATGAAATATCTGTTGATATTGAAGTAGTTGGCGAGGGTGGACTGCACAGTTTGGAAGGACTAAAAGAACTGGAAGATTATTTTAGAGACTATGATATCAGGATTTGGTAATTTTAAGTGGTCAAGAAATGAACGGAGAACAGATAATACCGCCAATTACTGATCCATTAGGGAAACATTGGCAACAACCTCACAGAAGATTTATTGAATTGGACGATACCCATGCACTTATGAGCGAACAAACGTTTAAGGGGCTGAAAGAATATTCGACTTCAATACCTACAGGAAGATACGAAGGTAAAATGTGGAAAGGATTTATAAAAGGGGAATGGTATCTTGTATGGCTTGCCCCTGACACAAATCACAACTTACTTCGTATAGAAAAAAGGACAATATTAATAGTATAAAATAAATAAGATATGAATAGAAGGACTTTTAAAATAGATATTGACTTTGATGTTCAGTTTTGGGCATTGTTGCCGGCAATAAATATCAATTTACACAACCATGAATTTGAGTTTGAATGGCTATGTTTTGGATTTTACTTCGGTAAACAGAAATATGAAATAGGAGAAATTAAATAGCCCTCAAAACAGAATAGATATGAGTGAATATTCATTGAAAGAAAGAGTTCAGATGTTAACATCGTCGCTTGTATATGGCGGCCCTATGACATTTGAGCAAATCAAGAAATTAGATTGGTTGAAAAATACATCTGAATACGGAATATTATTTTATCTCCGGGAAGCTGAAAGATATGAATGGATAAAGACTAAATGTTTCAAAGGTGATAAACCGAATATCTATTCAGCAACAGCTAAAGGCCGAAAAATGGCTGATGCAAGAGATTAAATAAAGAATGAATATGATATTATTTGAAAATCCACCTACCGTCTATTTTGAGAGAGTAGAAGACTATGAAGAGAAATCGACTCCGTGGAGACGGGTTCCTCCTGCATATAAAGGTTCGTCCACTAAAAGTGGGCGCAATAAGAAACAAATAAGAAGAGATCGTAAACGCAATAAGAAAAGATAGTTATGCCGCATTTAAGTTCAATGGAAAATCGAAAGCTTTATAGAATTGTAATTGATGTCCAGTACGGAGATATGCTGGACGAATGTGATAAACTGTACGATGGTAAAGGGTCTGGAACTGTTTTTACCGATGCGAATGGAGAAGCTGTTATTGATTATCTGAAGCAATGGGATAGTGATGAATGGACTGACGATGATATTCGCAGCGAAGAACCAAGGTGGGTGAATAATGGCACTGATTCCGTACATCAAAAGGATGAATACACCCTTATTTACAACTCAACTATTGGTGGTGTATATATGCTGTATCGTGAAGCAAATGATGCTGAAATAGAATGGTATAACAATAATTGATATGTATGAAAAATGAAATAAAAATAACTTTCGTAAAATCTCCAGAAGAAGGAGAAATATGTGCTGTATTTGTGAATGAATTTTGGGATAGGTCCAAAACTAAATTGACAAGCTATATGCACATCGGACAACACGCCGGCTGCTCTCCTGACATTCTGAAAAATTGGCCTTTAGCTACTGAACAAGAATATCGGTCATTGTTAGAAGAACTTAATACAATAGGATATGAAAACATCAAAATCATTCAATCAAGAATACATTGAGAAAGCGAAAACGCTAATCCATGAAATCCTCGAAGATAAAAAAGAGTATGATGATTGGACTCAAATCTGTTTTTCCATGCAAAATGCAGTACAAGCTGCGGCTAATATATGGGGAATATCATCAGATGAACAGATTAATAAGATGAGAGCCTTTATTACAGAAATGGTTCTCACCGAACTTTCAAATCTCAAACAGTTTGACATAGTGTTTAAAAAGAAGGGGATAAGGTCATTAGACACATTGTATTGCCCCAAATGTGGAAGTAATAATGTTGAAGAAAGAGCATGGGTAAATCCAAACACAGATGAAATCAGCTATAATGATTCAGTTGAGGAAGAAGATTGCTGGTGTAATATTTGTGAAGAGCATGTAGAATTATGCACCCTTTCAGAATTATGGGAAATGTTTGGGGATATTCCGGTAAACAATGATGATGAGATTGAAGAAGACTTCCTCAACTTCCCAGCCGGAACACCAAAGTTCGATGTCTGGCGTTGGTTTGATGAACGGTGTCTCAATAACCTGCACGATGATTTAATGTTTCCTCAAAACGATGCCGTATAAATCAGAAAAGATTCGTATCGCTGGAACCAAATATGATAGACGAATAAAGCTCACTCCAGACCAAAAAGAATATATAAAATGGTTGAGAGAAAAGCAATTAATCAGTTACTCTAAACTTGCTAAAATATTTGGAGTGAGCAAGCGTCTTATTCAATTTATTTGTTGCCCAGACAAATATTTGAAAAATAAAGAGAGTTTAAAACAGCGTAAAGCAGAAGGGCGATACAAACCTACAAAAGCAGAATGGGCAGCAACAATTCGTGAGCACAGGAGATATAAGGAACAACTCAAAAAGAAAGGAGATATAAAATGAAAGATAAGATTCTTACAATGTTCTTCGACATTAATAGATGGACAAAAGCAATTGAGAAAGGCGTTCTGAAGGATATTCGGAAGAGCGAACTTATCAAACTGACAGAAGAACCAACCAGAATTCGTATGGCAGAAGCTATGTTGAATGGTAAATATCAAATAACACCACCACATATTGCACAAATTCCGAAGGATAACGGAGAGTTTCGTACTGTATATGTCAACGAACCTATTGATCGTATAATCCTAAGCATCGCGAATGATTTGCTATTTGATTTAATGCCAGAGATGATTCATCCTGCTTGTAAATCTTATCAGGTCGGTATTGGTTGCGGTAAAGTGGTTCTGGAAGTAAGTCACACAATTGTTGACATGAAAAGTGATGGTTATGTGGGCTGGAAATCTGATTTAAGTAAATATTTCGACACTGTTCCTATCCGGTTTATTGACGCAGCTTTTGATAAGGTGGAAGCTAAGTATGGTCACTCTGTGTTAATTGATGTATTAAGAAAATACTATCATTGCGGATTGTATTTCGATGAGAACAACGAACTGCATGAGAAATATCAATCACTTAAACAAGGATGCGCAGTAGCAAGCTGGTTAGCCAACGTGTTGCTATATAGCTTGGATGATGAACTGTCCCAATTGAATGGGTTTTACGTAAGGTATTCGGATGATATGTTGTTCGTTGGTCCGGACTATGAAAAGGCTATGACCATTTTACAAAAGAGATTGGCCGAAAAATCAATGAATTTGAATCCCAAGAAAGTAGAGTACCTGACTATGGACAAGTGGTTCAAATTTCTAGGTTTCAGCATTAAGGGAAGTATGATTTCTTTCTCTCCCAATCGTCTTAAAACCTTCCAGAAAGAAATAGAATCAAGAACCATCAGAAAACGTGGTATTACGTTGAAGAAGGCTGTGGATTCGGTTAACCGATATTTATATAAAGGCAATGGAGAATATAGTTGGGCGACTCAGACCCTTCCAGTATGTAATGTTCGGGTTGATATTAATGAATTGAATAAATTCGTAATGGATTGCCTTAGAGCCGTTGAAACTGGGAAACATAAAGTTGGTGGCCTTGGCTATGTTAAGGATAAGCCGGATGGTTGTGTTGTTAGAGGTATTGGTCGGAACGTAAAGGCTAATCGAAATAAATCTAAGAGTAAAGAAATTGAAGGTTATTTGACAATAGGTTGTATGCAGAATGCTATTTTGACCAGAAGAGCAGCGTACAATACTTTAGTGGCAATATTGTAACTACAATCTGAACACACAGTAAATGAATCCGAGGAACAAGTGTTTAATATCCAGATTATATATTAGGTACCCCGATTCTATCCTTGAAGGATTACATCCTTCAGTATCTACTCCGGGTACCATATAATCATCTGGATTATATCAATGAAGATAAAGAAATGTGTCGATTGTTATGAGGGTTTATAAAGCAGCACAGCAGGCAAGTTCAAGAAGAAAATTTCATATTCTAAAGTATGAACTATTGATCGTTCACCGGAGGTTACAAGGCTGCATAGCCTCTCACCTCAGGTTCTCGATCAGGTCATATTTATAATTATCATGAGAGTAAAGTGATGTGCCATTCATTTGAGGACTTGTAAAATAAGCGAAATACATCGAAGTTATCCAAGGAATATATTTTCACTACTCCGGTAGAAATTATATCCTGGAACCGAAGATTATATCTGTCGGGTCCAGGATAATCCAACCGGATTACATCTATTGGGTAAAGTAATGTATCAGTATTATGAGGATAACTATTTAGCACAGAAATGTAATTCAAGAAATATCATTTATATAGCTGGTTATATATCAGGAAGGGCCGAGTACTAATTGTCCTGGTCCGTTCCTGATCACACCAGCTTTAAATCGAATAAGTATAGAAATGTGCCAATATTTTGAGAATTACAACTTATTACTTAACACAAAGTTTACAGTCTGGGATTTAGTAATTTAACATACTGGACAAGATATGATGCCCGCGTGATGACGGTCATCCTATGTATGACCTAGGATTACGCGGGCATTACTTGATACAGTATATATCATAAGCATATAGACATGTGTCACGCTAAATGGGGGCTGTTTTATAAGTAACACAACTTTCATTTATACAAGAACCTTGCGTTTAACAACTATCCGACAATTACGCCGGCATCTACGGTTTTATAAACCTATATTCCGGCGTATTCTGGATGTTAATATCAGGCTTTTAAAGAAATGTGTCAAAGGTTTGAGTATAAAATCAAAAGTAAACATTATGAAAAATATTTATCAAGAATCAATACAGGCTGTAGAGAACGGAACCAAGTTTAAAGTAGATTTTAAAACACGAAGTTTCAAACTTAATGGCCAATATATTATACAGAATTCGCAGTATGAGGGAGACTTAGGTGTGGAATTATGCGCTTCTCTTGATGAGTTTCTGTCTAATGTAGAGCATTTATATACTCGATATAAACATTCTATTCCATCAACAATGAGTGAATGTAAAAGCCGAAAATACTTTAAGGCTTTGTCTGATAAAGATTTGGAGGATGAAGACATGTTGTTTGGAGTTGGTCGAGATATAGCACAAGTCGAATTGGAATTATACATTCTCTGTCAAATAATATTGGGTATAGGTTGGGATGCTAATAAAATGGGTAAATGGTTTTGGCAAAGCAACAAAGATAGAGATTTAGTAATTCTCAAAAACTGGGTTACAGTAGAGAAATAAATAATCAGACTAAAAATTAAATTATTAATAAGTTATGAAACAGTTAAAATTTGAATGTCCTGAGTGTGGTACCGAGTTTACGCTTACAGCTAATCAAACCAAAGCTAAGGAGCGTATTGAAGCTCTAAAGAAAGCTGGTGTTGATGTTAGTGAGCTTTTTGCAATGCAAAGTGCAGATGGTTTGGAGTTTATAGCCTCAAAAAGAGATGGTGTCATTAGTATCTTGGAAGAAGATGATCCAATCTTCCAGGCCATTATAATTCAAGGCACAATTCCTAATCGGCAATTATTCAGACGTTGGGTAATGGCACAGATGTTCCGCATAATTTATATAACTACCAATACCCACGGTGCTTATAAGCCAATTGGAGTTTCAGAGGTGATTCGTAATATGGGATATGAATATCAGTGGAAGATGCTAAATAACGAGTTGTACGCCCAGCACAAAATGATGCAGAATGGTGATGTCGATAATTTCAGAGATCGAAATCGCTGGTTCAACAAAAGAGTGGTATTAGATATGGCAAAAGACTATATCGAGAAACTCAAAAAGAGATTTGAGAAGTTGAAATTGAGAAAATGTAAAGGGGTACCGTATAAACGTATCAACGGTCAAAACATTTTCGTTGATGATTTTGATAAAAAAGTAATCAAGCCATTGTTGTTTGCAGTACATAAAATACAACATGCCGAAAACACTTATGAACTTTGGCATTCGGTGCAGGAGTTCAATAAAAGGCGTATCAAAATGCATTGGGGTACTCCTCAAAATGCAGCATGGCTAGATGCTTACAAAGGAGCTGGAGCGTTCTTTACAATGCAGAACATGATTCGTTTTCATAATTGCGTTATCATTGATGACAATGGAAAAACATTAAGTAAAAACGCGTCCCTTGCTTTTTTGAATAAGAAGGCAAAGTTGTACGAGAATAGAGAAGGTTGGCGTTTGATTGGTATGTTGAAGAAAACGCTGGATGACAACAACATTGATGTGGTTGCTAAAATGAAGGAATGGCGTAAATAACTTAATCAAGGCAGTTTTCATAAACCAGTTTAGGTACATTTCCTCTGGTTTATGAAAATAAAATTAGAAAGATTGATTATGAGAAACGATATAATATTCAAACGTTCCGTCCAATTTCGGGACCAAAATAAAAACAGTTGGACTGTAGATTTTGAGGTTTATAAAGAAGAATCTACTCGTATAAACCGTGAAACATTGCAAAAATTTAAACAAAGTTTCAGCGTTTCGGTATGTGGGGCTGGTGGTATGAGTGCTGGGCAATGCTACGATCATATAAATCCTCGTACAGAAGGACAAAAGAAACTTTTGGAATTTTGGAACAAATATCATCTAGGTGGTATGTCTGGCGGTACAGTTCGTCAAGATGAATATTTAAACGGTGAGCAATATGTTAACGACTACAATTACTTTGTGGAGTTGTTTAAAACATATAATGAACATTACCGTGAACAGTTTGATGATATTTCTTTTCAGATTCTTGTTAAGAATTTTAATATTAGTGACGCGGCTATAATACAGGTGAGAAATGTGCTTTATGAGAAAATGAGGAATAATCCCATTCAATATATCCTTGGATTGTCAAACAAATGCTTCCATACATCTTCAGACTACAACGTAAAATGTTTCTTTCTTGCTATAAAAGGCTTATATGTAGATAATGGATATAAATATGGTAATGGCTGGTTATACAGTCCGCTTCCAGATAATATTGAAGGGATCATAAATAATATTTGTGACCTTGTTGAAGAAGAAGAAACTGCGTTAACAGAAGAACTGGAAGCGGTTTTTGACATGGGGAAAGAAGGGTTTATTGCCACAAAAGAAATCATCCAGCAAGTAATGGATTTACGTGAATGTGACGAAGATGAAGCAAAACGCTTCGTAGCTTTGGGAGTACATTTGGGATGTACATTCGGTGATTTGAATGATACATTTGAAGAATGTTCCTATGGTGAACAACTATACTGTGCAAATGGTATTGATTATTATATTGGCACGGAAGATGAACTGACCAATATAGCTAATGATATAGTACATAATGATGATGAATACGCGTATTTATGGCGTGAATCTGTGGCGGCTCAAAGAACTACTGATTCATTGAGTGATTGGTTGGATTCAATCATAAATGAGGATGGTTGGTGCTCGGTACTTAATTCTTGGGATGGACGGCATGAAGAATATAAGATTGCTGGGGAATATATCTGTGTTTGTAGATCATAAAATTGAATTATCATGGAGTATATGAAACATACCAACTTTTATGCTATGTATAATGAAATTAGAAAGAAAGAAGCTGATGAATTACGATTAGCATTGAAAGCTCATGGTGGTGAATTTACATGGATTGATGACAATAACATAGAACAGCAGATATATAGTCCGCCTATAATATTAGTAAATTTAGACGGTGGTCCTATGGATGTTGTTGTACATAAGGTATGGTTGAATAATAATTCTATTAAATTATCTGTATATGATAATGGATGGGGAAATAAAATAAATATTGAATTGGATGACATTTCTCCAGGACATCTTTCTTATATTATTGAATACATGCCTGTTACAGACAAGGTAAAATCAGTGGCAATAAACGATGATTAATATGGGGCATAAAAAGACGATTGATTATTGGAGACACCCAACCAAAAGGGAAATTAAGTTCGGTGAGGGAGCTATTCATTGGTTAACAGTGGATATTGAGAAAGTTCAGAAGCCAGACGGAAGTTTGAAAAAATGGTTTATTCATACAGACGGACTAAGGTACAATCGACCATAGTTAAAATGATGTCTGTAAAGCAAAGGCTGTTCTAACAAAATAGAGCAGCCTTTTGTGTTAAACAATGGTTAAAGTGGACAACTATTCACACCATATAAAACTATAAAATCTATTCACATTAAAACAGTAACAAATATGCCATTGAGAATTGAGAATATCAAGTTGGCAGGAACCAAATTTGATGGTCGCGCTAAGTTGTCACCAGAACAACGCCAGGCTATTCAGATTTTGGCCCGTGAAGGATATAGCCAAAGAAGACTGGCCGCTATGTTCAATGTTAGTAAGCGGCTTATACAATCTATACTATCTCCTCCTGTTCGCAAGCACTCTAAACAATATCCAACAGAATATTGGACAGAGTTAAAACGGAAGTATCGAAAAAAGAAAATTGATTTATACAGAAATGGAAAGATCAAATTTAATAACAAGCTGAAAAATAAATGAAACGCAAGCGTATCAAGTATGTAGCTAACATTGATTTCGACTATCGTTCAATTACTGATGCAAAGCAACATATAAAAATATTCTTGAAATCGCTTCTTTCGCAAATAGGTTTACACCCAGGAATAGACTATATCGTAACAGCTAATCATTTGCGAATTAGACATGTGAAAAATATTACAGGAAAAATAACCACCACACTTAAAGAGATATTCCCAGTATTCAATTTTTATTGGAAGACTCCAAGGCTATTGGTGTGGTTCTAAAATCAATATTAATAATAATTTACAAGTATGGAAAAGTATTCTATTTCGGTTTTAGGAGCCGACAAGAAACAGTATGAAATCGCAGATTTCAGAGCAAGAGGTATGAATTATACTAATGCTATTGGCATTATCGTAACAACAGAATTTATGAGCCGTATTTTGGCGTTTGACACTTGGCAAGAACAATGGGGAAATACTGATAGGATCTTAACGGAAGAGCAGAATGAATCCGTTGCTATGCAAACTTTCTCCGGACTTGATCTAACCAAACGTATTGTAGAAGCACAAACTGATATTGATGGAATGACTGCCGTCAAACGCTGCTGGAACTATCAAAAAGGTGGCCTCCAGTGGTATTTGCCTTGTTTGATGGAGCTAGGAGTGCTTTGCGCATATCATGATGAGATAAACAAAGCAATGAAAGAAATTGGATGTCCCGATGAATGTTTACTTCCTACAGAAGATTCTGATGAAACCTGGGTCTGGAGTAGCAGTGAGTACAGTCAGAGCGGCAGCTGGTACGTGGGCTTTAGTAATGGCCACTTCAGCGGCAACGGCAAGTACGGCAGTGGCATGGTGAGAGCGGTTGCAGCATTTCAGCCTTCGCCGAGCCTGTTGACAGGCGAGGCAAAAAGTAACGATTGTCTGCATAGTGACGAAGCTCTTATAAACATGTTACGTGAACGTGGTTATAAAGGCGAATTGACTAAGACCTTGACTATTTAATATTATCGCCACCCATATTTGATATGGTATGGGTGGCAGAATATTTTTGACACATGGAAACATTTAAAAAGATTATAAGACAATATGCACAAAGCGAAGTGTGTATGGGAGAATTGTTAGCTAATATTTCGGCAGATGGCATGTCTATTGAAGATGCTTTTGAATTGTATATAAAAGCTATGAACTATGCTGAAAAAGATGAATTTTATCAATTAGCTGACGGAGAAGTGAAACTATTAACAGCTAAGAGTGAAGATGACAAACAACCTTTAAAACAATTGTTAGATTCGCTAAATATGTCCTAATATATAAAATTGAACATGAATAAATACTATTTTATAAATATTGGTGCTGAAGTAATATGGCACCCTGAAAATAGTGACGAGCAGAAAGTTATGCAAATATGCACCTCGGTTTCTTATCCTGTTGAAAATGACACATTAGTTTCTCTAATTTTTTCTGATAAAAAAGGGAGTGTAAAAGTAAAGGCCGACGAATTAACTCCAAAATTGACTGACTTCAATCAAGGGTACTGGTGCGCACTTCAAGATGCAATAAGTAATGGTGCCTCTGATATGGTTATTCAGGAAATGCTACGCAGTGCCGGATTTACATACTGGGAATGTTACTGGCATATACAAAATTCTGATTTTCAGTCAGAAAAAATATGGTCGATTATTCGTGGGATGTTTTGCCAAAATCCAGATTATATTGATTGGAATGGTGCTGATTATCCAATAAAAACGGTAGTAATCTTTGAAAATACTCCTGATGAAGAAAAGGTGACTGTATCTGTAGAACGGTTAGCGCGACAATTATTAGATGATATGGGTAATTGGAGTACACGAGAAGCAGAATTTGTAGATGAACAGATTTATTTCTATCTGGATGAAGATACCTTTAATATGCCTGATGAAGATATTGTAGAATACTTGGAAAAACAATGAAATTACTTTATATAGATTTATTTTGTGGTGCCGGTGGAACCAGCACAGGGGTAGAAAAAGCCCGTTTAGAGAATGAACAATGTGCTAAGGTAATAGCATGTGTAAATCATGATAAAAATGCGATTGCAAGTCATGCTGCTAATCATCCGGACGCTCTTCATTTTACAGAAGATATTCGTACACTAAATTTATCTCCTTTAGTTTCCCATCTACAAAAATGCAGAGCTGAATACCCTGAAGCATTGATAGTTTTATGGGCTTCGTTGGAATGTACTAATTTCTCGAAAGCTAAAGGTGGTCAACCACGAGATGCAGATAGTAGAACACTTGCAGAGCACTTGTTTCGGTATATTGAGGCTATTAACCCAGACTATATTCAAATTGAGAATGTAGAAGAGTTTATGTCATGGGGAGATTTGGATGAGTACGGTAAACCCATTAGTCGTGATAAAGGTAAATCTTATTTGAGATGGCTGGATAGCGTAAGGTCTTATGGCTACAAATTTGAACATAAAATATTAAATTCAGCAGACTATGGGGCTTACACTTCTAGGAAGAGATTTTTCGGAATATTTGCGAAAGGGAGTTTACCTATTGTTTTTCCAGAGCAAACCCATTCTAAAAAGCCAGACCCAAAATTAAAGAACTGGAAGGCAGTACGAGAAGTGTTAGACTTTGATGATGAAGGGAAAAGTATATTTGGTCGGAAAACACCTTTAGTAGATTCTTCTTTATTAAGAATTTATGCAGGACTTATTAAGTTTGTAGCAGGTGGAAAAGATGCCTTCATGGTTAAGTATAACTCAATGAGTAAAGCTGGAAAGTACAATGCTCTGGGAGTTGAGGATCCATGTCCAGTAATATCTACTCAAAATCGACTTGGTGTTGCTTGCATAAACCGTTTAAATATTCTAACCGGAAAAGCATTTATTTCTGTTCATTATGGAAATGGATTTTGTAAATCTGTAGATGAACCAGCACCAACTGTAACAACAAAAGACCGATTTTCATTAATTTCTTCTGTGTTTATTGACCAACAATACGGAAACAGTAAGCCTTCTTCGCTGGATAAACCACTAGGTTGTATTACTGTTAATCCCAAATATAGCCTTGTAAGCTGTAAACCTTGGATTTTAAATACAAATTTTAAGAATGTTGGCACAAGTATAAATCAACCGGCACCAGTAATTACTGCAAACCGTAAATGGCATTACTTGATGAATCCTCAATTTAATTCTGCTGGTGGATCAGTAGATAAACCTTGTTTTACGTTAATCGCTAGAATGGATAAGATGCCACCATATTTGATTGAAGCATCTGGAGAGGGAGAGCTACCTGGCTTTATTAAGATGTTTCCAGGAGGACTGGTATATGAGATATATGACACAGATAGTGATGTAATGAAGAAAATAAAGGAATTCATGGCTATGTATGGTATTTCCGACATAAAAATGAGAATGCTAACGATTCCAGAGTTGAAACGTATTATGGGATTCCCAGAAGATTATATGCTAATAGGAACAAAAGCAGAACAGAAAAAGTATATAGGAAATGCCGTAGAAGTTAATATGGCACGAGTTCTTTGTGAGGCATTATGTAAAATATTAGTAACAACGCAACGTAAGGTTGCATAATTCAACAACAATAATATGGAAAATTTAAAATTTAATGTTGGGGATAATGTGAAAATTGTCTCTAATGATTTGCAACCGGCAATGGTTGGGAAAATTGGTCGAGTAAAGAAAGTGTATCCGTCATTTTCTGAAGATTCAGATAACAATGTTCAGCCTTCTTACTTTTATCGTGTTGAAGTTGGAGGAGCTGTTTTAAAAGGAATTGCAGCAAGCAGTGATCTGGAAAAAGTATAGAAAAATGATATGAAAAAATACCGAGTGACGATTGACTTGGATGCTTTTGAAATAGTGGTTTCGGCTAATAATAAAGCCGAAGCCAAAAGAAAAGCTATCGAGAGACTTCAAAGAAAGAAGATCACTTCCCTGATTCGTAAATCTTGGCCTGACAATAAGAAAGAGGTGTATGTTGATGAGGAATAATTTGAGAATCAAAAGGAGATATGAGCAAAGATAATATTACAGAGTCTGTGAATACATGGGATAATTTCTATCAAAGTCGTGTCTGTAACGACAGTTATGTGAATGTCTTTTGTAAAAAATATAACCGGTTTATAGAAGAAATAATTATCAATATACAACAAATATCCTACGACCTGAAAGCACCCCTTATCTTAAAGGAGGAAGGATGTGGAATAGGTACTGTAAGCCTTGCTATTTCGCAAATAGGAGAGAGATTGTTTAATTATTTTGGATTAACAGGCGTTTCTGATGTAAAGAAAATTTCAAAAGTCGTCTTCTCTGACATCAATATTCCTATGTTGGAGCTATGTTGCAAGAACACACTCTCAATATCCACGGATAATTACTTAGGAAAAGTCCCATTGTTTTATGTTAAAGAGAATATTTGTGAACCTAAGTTTTTTGAATCATCTACAGTAGTGGTAACACATGGGGTCTTGGAACATTTTTCTGATGTAGATATAACAAGAATCATGTCAACATATAACAATGATAAGGTTTTGTTTCAAGCTCATTATGTTCCAACTAGCCAATACACGTCTCCTTCTTTTGGAGACGAACGTTTGCTGCCTACAGATTACTGGATCACATTAGTAAAACCGGATTATTATCTTCTTGATAATAATGGTAAAGATTTGTATATGTTTAAAACTAAACCGGCACCGACAAGAAGATAAGAGAGTCTATAAATGATAAATTTTGAGAACATGGCAACTAATGTTAATAATGCGGAAAGATTAAGAAGTTATTTTCTTTCTCACAAACAAAGGGAAAATATTATCAATGTATGTAGAGCACGCCCAAATTGGGACGGTTGTGACTATTGTGACTTATATTCAGGTTCAGGGCTTCCATGTTGGAAGCAAGATGATAAACATAATTGTTGCAAATTAGAGGAACAAAACAAAAAACAAGAATGTATGAAAGAAAAATCAGAAACAAAAGATTTAGCAATGACACCTAAAGAACAGGAAATGGATTTGCGTAGATGGTGTGTGGAAGTATCGGTGAAAATCTGTGATAAAGAATCCATCATTGAAGTTGCCGAAAAACTGTACAAATGGATTACACAATAGAAAATGACGTAAAGTCAGGTAGCAATAGTTGTGCACGCCCTGACTTTAAACATTAGTCTAATTCAAAAACAACATGTCCTTTACCAGCAGCAGCTATGTTAATTAGCTCTGATGTTAATTTGCATCCTGCATTGGTACAAATGAGAGTTACGTTATTCTTTGACGCAGCCATAGCAATGTTGATTAGTTCTGAAGTTAGTTTTGATTTACAGTTAATCTTTACACTTCCACCTGCGTTGAGGATGTTGATAATTTCACTAGTTAATTTCATAAACAATAATTTTTTAAATTCGACAGTTGTAAAAGTAGTAATAAAAAACAAAGGGCGCATCCATTTCAGCAATAATTTTAAAATTCGACACTTTATTTTTATTAGGGTGTGCTCTTTAACTAATAAATGTATAGAAATGAAGATAAGAATAGGAAAATCTTTTGATAAAGAAACAAATGAAGTCTTTTATCAGCTACAATTTAAATTGGATGGAGAACGGACCTATAACGCATATTCTTATGATGTTTTTAAAGAGGAATCTGACGCAAAAGAAGCTCTTAACAAACATCTAAATGGTGAACGTGAATACACTTATTTTGTGAGTGCTGAAAAAGTTAAAAGAACAATCAAAGGGAACCGCGTAGATGTGAAAAAGGTGTTGGCATTTCATGTAATGTCAGCTAAGTCAGATTTACCCGGTTCTCGTATTTGGGTGAAAATTAACTAATAAAAAGATAGTAATTAATATGGGAACATTTATTTTTAGACTATGCATTGATAATACACTTTGCTTAGTTACCGCTTTTGATAAAATAGAAGCAGAACACATGTTGGAGAAAAACAAAGGCATCATCTCAAAGGCCGAGTATTATTTTGTTGGGGTAACGAGCGGGGTGATTACTATTAGTAAAGATGGAAATTTAACTTATTAAATATCGTAAATGAGTAAAAAGAGAATTACAGATGACCGTAAACAGCTTTTAATACGGTATAAGATAGATGAAAAAGGATGTGTCTCTTTTATAGACCCCTGCTGCGATGAAATTCCAGTTTGCCTTTTCGGTAAGATAATGGAAGCTATATCAAATGTAGAACAAGAATGGAATTGTAGAATTGCTAATAAAGTCGACTCTCTTCTGCCTAATATTACATTCGAGAAACCAACACTCAGATAAGAATAAATATGAAATTCTGTGATTTACCGATTGATACTCAACAACGATTGAATTGCGAACGATTGAATTTACATAATCGTTCAATTAATAGTGCATACGAAGTGCTATTGTATAATCAACCTGGTACTCGTTATTTTCATGCAAGACGTCATCAAAATTCGTGGTCTGATGATAAAGGTAACTATATGCCGTTTGGAGGTGGTTCTGAATGGACGCTGCAATATGGATGTATAGGTTTCTCTCGTAAGAAACAAGTAATGGGTTACGATTATGAATTATGTCGTGGCAAGACCTATTCTAAGTCTGCAAATGGGACAATTATTCCAGCTTCCGTAAAAACAAAGAAGGAAGTTTTGAGTATAGCAAAAGCGATTGGAATATTGAAAACATTGGTTTAATTAAAGTTGATATACAATATGGGTAAAACAATAGTTAATGAAATCGAGAAATGTACACAATGTCCACATTGTACAATTCTTCCGGACCCAGATCCGTATGATTGGTTTTGTGACGATGACGTAAAACTCTTCTGTGAAAAATTAAAAAGGACAGTAGCTGCTGCGCTTCGACCCTACGAAAGTGACGAAGTTGATATTCCCAGTGATTGTCCTCTGGAATAAAATATAATAATAAGAAATATGAATGAAACATTGGAACAACAAATTAAACGTCTGGAATTTTGTCGTGATTGTATTGACCAGTCTTATCCAGCAGGAAGAGATGAATATCATCGTCTTGAACGGATGATTGAAGAATTGAAAGAACAGCTAAAATCTGTTGATTATGTATATAGCAAGAGACAAAGACGGTGATTTGTATCTTTATAGAGAACGACCCGTGAAGCATGATAAAAAGGAAAATTGGCAACCATGTAGTGACAATCCCCATGATTTCTACAAGCTAGACTCATCTTTATTTCCCGAAGTAAAATGGGAAGATGAAGAGCCGACAGAAGTTGAATTGGTAAAGAAGGAGAAAGTATGAGTTATGATTTTTTAGGAGACATAGATCGAATAGGTACGGATGCCTACAAACAAGGTGAAGAAGATGCCAAGAAAAGAGCTATAGAAATTCTGGCTTCTGTTTTAGAGAATTGGGTACATGGTGGTGATGCAGATTGTATCATTGCCGAATTTGAAGAAGAACTAATGAAAAAATAATAACGATATGGCACAGTTTATAACACAAGTTGCAACAAGCATAGAGCAGTCGCAACAATTAATAGAGTTAGGTGTAAAACCTGAAACAGCAGATTTGGTATATCACTGTACAAAATCAAAAACTGATTCATTGGAATGGGAACTACAATTGTGTCCGCCATCACTGGAAAACATAGATAACAATGACATTCCAGCATGGAGCTTGGTCCGGTTACTTGAACTGCTTCCTTATGAGATTCCTTGCGACAAACCAAATGTTCTTCACCATCCAGAATTGATTAAGTATGAGGCTGGATATAACTTCTCCGTATGTAGATATACCGTAGATTGTTTTGCCGGTACTCCTATCGAGAACAGTCCTTTTGACAGTTGTGTGTCTATGATTAAGTGGCTTATTGCAAAAGGGTATTTTAGCAAAGAATTTTTGCTATGAGAAGAATGCCTTTTACTCTTATGGATGATCCATGCTATCATCCATTCTGCAAGTTCCCGGAAGAATATTACTGGAGGATGCCTTTATGGAAAGACAGGGACAAGGTTAATTCACGTACATTTTTAGGATGGTGTATGCGAGTAATAGAAAAGGTGTACTTAGCAATGCAAACAGAGCCAACCATTCTACGAACTCCTCCTTCTTTGATAAACCGGTATGTACCTCCGACACCAGAGCATCTTTATTCAATGCAGATAATAATTCCTTCTCGACCTCTTGCCTATGACGTTCAAGAAGAATTGCGTAGTTGTATAAAGTTACGCCAGCTGTACTCACACCAATGGTCAACACGACTGTCAGACAAAGAAATACCACGCGGGTACATAGCGGTTCTTGAAAATTATCATGGAGGGAAACTAATATCCCGTATAGGCTTGCGCTGGCTACGAGTACACCCTGCCAAAATTCTGATCTTTTCTGAAAAGCTTTAAAAGACAGTTTACTGTTTTCTTTGTGGTTGTCTTCGTAATATTTATTAGGTGTTTTGTACATGATTAAAAATATTTATTTCAAATAATAGTAGCCAACATGATATTCATTATCATAGTTGGCTACAAATTTAATAATAATGTGTATAATCGAATATAATCGTATTTAAATAAATGAACAAAGAAAGGAAAGGTAGATTCAACGATGTTATTAGTTCCCTGGAAGAAGCGAAGGGAGAACTGGAGGACATCTTAAATGAAGAACAAGACTCCTACGATTCTCTCCCAGATGGCTTACAAATGTCTTCCAGAGGAGAAAAAATGCAGGACTATATCGGCCTGATAGAGGACTGTATAAGCAAGATAGATGAGGTCGTTGGGTTTGTGGAAGAGAAAATAATAAAGAAAAAATAGGTATTATTTGTGTATATCAAATACATTGCTTATTTTTGTTGTATTATTAACTATAAGAACATGAATAGACAAGAATTTTGCCAAATAATTGCAGATATACGAAAGCAGTCTACCATTAAAATGAAAGATATTTGTTTTCAAATGGGGGTTATGCCTACTGCTATATATCGTTTAGAAAAAGGAAGTAGCAATTTTGAAATGGGGAATATGATGTCGTATATTAAAGCACTACAGCATATTCTTGTAATTGAGAACGGTCAACATTCATATCATACAAATGATGCACAAGAATTAGGAAGTATATTAGCATTAATTCGTAAAGAAAAAGCGATTTCACAGAGAGCTTTGGCTGAAAAAACTGGTTTTGTGTATTCTACAATAGTTAAAATTGAATCTAAAAAATCAATTATTAGTATAGACACAATGCTTAAAATAGTAGATGTTTTGGGCTATACAGTTAAAATAGAAAAATAATAATTGCTATGGTTGCGTTCATTTGTGTTATTATTTGGATTATTATAATGTTGGTACTAATGTTTCCATTTGGGTTATTAGAGAATCCCCAAAAACGGTTGTCAAAAGGAAATAGCGCGATAGTTATTATAGTAGGAGCAGGCAGTGCCATTTTATTGGACTATATGTATAACGAACATTATGAATTACTATATAAGTTTTTCTTAGCTATTGGGGTAATTGGTATTGTTATTTATGCTTTGGGTATATCGTTTTTTAGATCTAAAAGATGATTTCTTGTCAAATAGTAATTGGTAATTATTTGTGGTGGATGTGTAGAGGTAAAGAAATTAGTTCAGTTCCCCTATATCATATACATATTTATTATGTTTTCCATCTTTTATTCGGCTTATAATGGTTGTTATATCATCGAAAATGTATTTAGGATAAACACGAATTAGTATTATTTTATTTTGAAGGCATTTATGAAGTTTGATATTATCTCTTTTGATGTTTGTTTTTAAGGCAGCTGCGCCGCCAAAACGTTCAACAGGTTTATAATGTTGCTCACCTTGATATTCTATTGCTGTATTAATGTCTTTAATGAATATGTCAATATGTTGCTTTTCGAGCCATTTTGCTTTATAATGGTGAATAATGTCCAGTTCTGGAAAAAAGGAACACAATTTAGTATATAAATTAGTTTCTTCAACCCATCCTTCACCTATTTTACACATATTGTATTTAATTCTTAAATTATTTTCCGCTTCTCTACATAAATCCATTACATATTTATAGTATAATTCATTGGAATATAAATCAAAACTGTATATATTGGCATATTTCTCTGGATGATAATATAAAATATTTGTATCTGAATATTCAGAATCACATTTTATATTATTGTCTTTATTTATAAGTGAGTCCAAAATATATGGTGTTTGGCGTGCTGAAAATGTATTGTTGACTTCATTAAATAATTCATTTAAATGTTTTTTTCCCCATTGAGATATTTTTAGGTCATTAATAGAGTATCCCCCTAACAATTCAATTCCTTGATTAATTGGATAATGATAAATAAATTTTATACTTAAATAGCAGTGGTTATATTCTCTATATGTAAATATTGAACATTTTTTTAATTTTTCAAACCAGTAGAAAAAAGATTCAATGTTGTTGCTTATAACAGAAAATTTCATTAGATCGTGTATGATATATAATGTAAAAGGTTCTGCGTCAGAATTGTAATATTTAAAATACAACTTTTCGAGAAATATCATCCAGTGAGGAACTTTTTTAAAATTAGTTTTTAAGTTATTAAAAAAATTGTTACGCATATCTCTAAACAACATATTAAGGTGGAAACCAAAATATTTAGAGTATTCTATATGTAATCTTTCAGGATGTTTAAAATGTTTTTTTATGTAGTTATAATCCTCTTTGATTGAAGATGTCCATTCTTCATGGGATAGGAATGGAGTTGCAATTCGTTTTTTCATATTTCTGATATTTAGCAATGTATTTACAAATCTACAAAAATATTCATTTTCACTCTAAGGTAATAATCGAAAATAATAACCATTTCTCTTTTATCTTTCCTATTCTATAGAAAACAATTTTAAGAAGATAGTATGGAAAAAGAGTTGCATACAAACGAAAGTAACAATATAGATATACATTCAACTTCTTTAGAAAGAAAACTTTCATTGGCGTTGCATAAAAGATACCCCGTTATATGGGCAGCAGATAATATTCAGGAATTGGTATTAGATGATAAAGCAACAGTTGAGAATGTATATGACGTACTGGCAGAAATCGAGGATAAGTGCGTGCATTTATCAAAACTCATAAATATAGAATTTAATCCTTCCAATGTTCAGAAATTGGAAGAGGAATATGGGGTACAAATTTCTGAACATTGGAAAAATTACGCTCTAAATGTAATAAATAATTTTGCAGGAGAGGTGCTTGCTTTTGCGATGCAGGCTTCTTCTGTGCGTTAGTCTTCTGGATAGAAAGCAGGTTTATGTCGGTCGTTGATATACATTATTACAACTTTTATAGCTTCTTCTACATGATATTCGGGAATACCGTTCTTGAAAGTTGAAAAAAGTTGTCTATTGGCAGAAAGATAGGTGCAACACCCATCCCAAATACGTGTTGCGATATAAGAGTCGTTTTCATGGTTGATTCGTCTTCCAATAACTTTACTTAACAATTCAATTTGCTCTTTTTCTTTTATGTTCATAGTATTAATTGTTTTTAATCACAAATATATAAAATCATTGATAATTGAGCACAATTGTGGTTAATAAATTTTTCAAAATAAATCCAATAACATAACCATTCCCCTTTTTTCATTCTATTCTATAGAAAACGATAAAGAATATGGAAGAGCCTAAAAATGCAAAATTATTTTTGGCATTAAAAAGTAGATATGCCTTACACAATACCGACCGTTTGGTAGAGTTCATATTGGATAAGCAGAAGACATCCTTTGATTTTATTACTGAGATTATTCCTCAAATAGAAGAAGAGAATAAAAAAGCTCCTAAACTTTTCAAGGTAACTGTTGATATGGATGTTCTGGAAAGGTTACGTGGAAAACAATCATGTAAGGGGAAATACCCCCTTAATGATGCGAATATAGCAAATGAAGTAAGGCTGATAGAAGTATATTTAGCAGATAAGGTTTGGGACCTTGTTGAACTAGCCTATATGGACCAACGCTAAAATTATAATATTATTATTGAATAAAATTTTGTTATATGAAAGCTATTATTGAAGCAAAAAAATATAGGGACACTGATTCTTCGTATATTGTTGTCGAGATACGTTTTTTGTGTGTTCCTATATTTTATTATAAAAAGCAATGGGCTTGTTAGTCAATTTTTACGAAAGCATTTATATTTCCTGTTATTGTAAGATATGCTCCTTGGGTATGACTCCAGTACACTGCGGTTAAATGTTCATTGTCTATTTTATCTATAACAACCATCTTTATAGGATCAATGGCATTGACAATTTTTACGCTGTCTCCAATTTCTATATTCATAATGATAAATATTTATTAATCGTTTCAGCAAAGATACTGCTATTTATTGATAATTGAATACAATTGTAGCCAATTAATTTTCCCAAAATGTACTTGGTTTTCTAAACTAATCCCATCCAGTTCCAACTATTACTTAAAAAAGGTCGGAGATATGTTCTCCAGCCATACAGATAAAATTCATCAATTTGCAGAGTCTTTCTGACTCCTTTTGGTTAGTCCTGCAAACCTTGCGATGGCGGCTGAAATAATATCATAAACCAGAATAGCATAATTGATCCATGATATTCCAGGTGCATCGACAAGGTTTGCTACTAAAAGGGCAACCAACATGACTAATCTTACCATGTTGGTTGCAAAATTACATAAATCGTTGATAATCGTATATAATCATTTATAAATATGACAAAAAACAAATTATCTATTGCGCCTCCAGATAAGAAGAAGACTTTGGAGGCGTTTTTTCGTTATTATGAGTTAAGCCGTTTATTGTTCGGTCAAAAGCAAAACGAAATATATGATATCACGGATATTCCGAAGACAAATAAGTTTTATGAGCTAGCGAAAGAAATAGCTAAACAATTAGAAATTGACTGGGAAAAAATGACACATGAAGAAAGTAATCGTGTTATGTTGGCCCTATTGGAAGATTCATTCAATCTTATACGCGATATTGAAGACTCCAAATCTATAATCCTTCAAACTAAAATAGTGATAAAGAAATGAGTGATGCACAGATTTATGACTTGTATGCTCAAAAGATTTCGGATATAACCAATATTCCATATCCTTATATTATTGCATTGAGAGACAATGGCTTGTTGAATCAGAAAGAAGCAAGAGATAAGTTAATCCGATATGATTATTGGAAATTGATGAAAACAAACAAATTCACACATAACCAGATACTTGAGAAACTTTCTGGTATATATGATGTCAATAAACGTAAAATTTTATATGCGATAAAAGTTAAACCCAAGCGCGTATATTATTGTAGGCAATGTGGACTCCAGTTATCGAAAGTCAAATACATGCGGAACGATGGTATATGCGATAAGTGTATTTCTAAACAAATAAAATTATAAATTATGGACAATCTGTACATTGAAGCGTATAAGTTCTATAAGAATGACTACGCACATGGTTTAGTATTATTTCATATCCAATCTCATTTTGAGGCTTATGAAGATGATGCTATTCAACTGGGGGCAGTACTGAATCTCCCAGTATATCTGCAAGAAGGCGTGAAATTCTGTAGTTTCCCGGATTATGAACTTGAAAACACCTTGTTGTTCCTTGTACAGATTGGTATCTCGGTTAAGACTATAGAATATCGAGATGAAAATGGGGTATTCGCAATACCAAAAGTGAAACAAATTTTGGATGATATTGAAGCTGATTATTGACATTTTCGATATACTAATAGTGATTTTTGTAAATATCTGTAATATAGTCAATTATATTAAGTATTATATTTAGTTTTATATATAGCTAATTTGTTGTGTGACAGTTGATTAAATATAAAATAATTAATAAATTGATGTCATAATTTAAAACAAAGTCGTACCTTTGCCTCACCATCTTAACAAAATAGTTGGTGAGGCTTTTATATGTAAACAAAAATCATAGGAATATGGATAAGATAAAAACAAAATTGAAATTTATTAAGTCAGACCGTACAGAGTCATGGGTAGGATTTGTTTCTATCAATACTAAAACCGGTTACATTAAGGGCGTTAGAGAAGACGCAAAGGGTCCTAAAAAAGTATGTATTGTAACACATGAGCTAGAGCCAATTATTGAGCCGAATGTGCTTTATGATGTACAAATGGTTCCTATGAAAAATGAAAAGGCTGGATACATCGTTGTAGCAGCGGAACCACATGCTTTTGATGCAAAGATTACTTCTACAGTCGTAAAGAATGCTGTGTATTTAGTGGAAGTAAAGTTCGGAAACAAGACAATCAAATACGATCCGCTGGATGGTGTCAAAGATTCTGTTCGTACTATTGATGGGGTTGTAGAGGAACTGTCAAAACGTAAAGACATCAAGAATCTACTGCTGGTAATTGATGATTTCTGTAAGTCAGCAAACATTGTATTAACCGCATTCCAGAACGATGGTCATTATGTCGCAGCAAAAAAAGTTCTCAAAAAGTAGAAAACCTAAACTGCCGAGAAAAAGAAAAAAGGCTTGTATAAAAGCACAAGGACGTGCTTCATATTATAGCACTGTTAATCTTGCTAAAGTAGAAGGAGAGTGGCCTTGTAAATTTTGGGTTAATTCGACAGTAGAAATGAAACCGGTAATGATAAATGGTACTGTGGCTCTTATTCCCACACCCGCTCAATATTGGTAGAATATGATAGAAATTCCAGTAGAGGGAATAGCTACAGACGCAGCTCATTCCACGAAAAATAAAATAACAGAGTTTCAGGGGATAGATTTACGGACCGGTAAGCGGATCTTTTATCAGAACCTGGGTAATAAAACGGTGAATATTGGTGAGTTCTTAGGCGTTGTTGAAGCGGCAAAATATATCATAGAAAATGATTATTCTCCCAGAATTATCTATACAGATAGTATAACAGCAATAGCTTGGTTTCAAAACAAAAAAACAGCATCCAAGAAGAAATGCAAAGAACTTCAGAAAGCCGAGATATTTCTTAAAACTCTTGCATGGGATGTTGATACAATTGAAGTCCGACACTGGAACAACAAAGAATGGGGTGAGACCCCTGCTGATTTTGGAAACAAATAAAACCCTCCAGCAAGAGAACTGGAGGATTGAGATATACAAATCATCATTTGTTGGAAGTCTTTCTTCCTCTGAAAGCCCAGATAATGTCAGCGATAGATTTTAACGATGCTGCTACATCGAAATCCACTCTTATTCGTAGGCATTTTCTCATTGTAAAGGCAATCAGCACCCATGCGATTGGCATATATTCGCAAAGGTAAGAAGAATCTTTCAAAGTAGGACAGTTTTTCAAAATTCTGTCAACTAACGGCTGTTAAGATACTTAGTCATAAATAGCCGTTACATAGCGGGATGGAGCAGTTGGTAGCTCGCTTGGCTCATAACCAAGAGGTCGCCGGTTCGAGTCCGGCTCTCCGCCACTAACTAATTAAATTAATTATAGTATGAAAGAGCAAATCATATCTGAAAGGGCAAATATTATTGCCAATTTGAGACAATTGGTTCAGTCCTTAGTGGAGTTGAATACGAGAGCTAAAACACACGTGTCTTCCAATAAAGCAGACATTAAGAAATTGAGAAAAGACAATAAAGAGTTGGAGAAGATGAAAACCCGAAACTCATTCTTTATCCGGATTTTTTCTTTGTTCTTTAAGGCTTGATAAGATGATGCCGCAATGGTGGAATTGGTAGACACGATGGACTTAAAATCCATTTGTCCGAATGGATAATGCAGGTTCGACTCCTGTTTGCGGCACAATGACATAAGTCAATAAGAGTTCTTTGAAATATACCAAACTTAATATGCGATGAAAAAGTATATAGAACAATTCTTTTTTATGATAGCGGTCTTATTCATAGGCAATAGAGTATTCAATCATGTTGACGCTTGGTTGGGAATTGCTATATGTTTTGGGGTTTGCTATCCAGTTATTAACATCATTAAATTAATTATCAAAAAACATGAAAACGAAGATTAAGTTTATGTTGGTTGCTCTTATGGCAACAGTGATTTTTTCATCTTGTGAGCGTGTTGCTCCTAACTATGCCGGTGTCCTTATGGAGAATTATGGTAAGGAAGGTAAAGAAGATTTTAAGATTGTATCCGGAAAAGTTTCCACATGGGAATGGGGAACAGAGTTGTTTCAGGTGCCATTGTTTGAACAGCGTGGAGGATTTCAGAAATCAGTTACCCTAAAAGCTGCTGACAATACAGAGTTCAATGCTACTCCGTTATACTCATATAGAGTTATCAAAGACAAGGCAATTGACGTTGTTTTTGATAATAAACATATCGGAAACGGAGATGGATTTATGAGATCTTTGGAAGACAATATTCTGGAACCACGTATTTACGACCTTATTAAAGAAGAAAGCCGGAAATATAAAACAGATACACTTATGGCTGATGGGGGTTCTTTAGCTTTTGAGAAGAAGCTGGAGGATATTGTTAGGGCGGAATTTAAAGATAGAGGATTGGACCTGAAGTCATTTTCAGCCCAATTAGAATTTAGCGATCGAGTCCGGGAAAAGATTGATAATAGAAACGAGGTTAACACTAATATTTCCGTTATTGATCAGAAAATCGAAGAGCAGAAAAAGCAAAACGAACTGGAAAGATTAAAAACCGAACAGGCTCTTATCACATCGAAAGGGTTAACTAAAGAAATTCTATATAAACAGTTTATTGATAAATGGGACGGAAAAACACCGCTGTATGGGGTAATTCCAGAATTTCTGAAGATGACGAATTAAAACTCATAAATAAATTGGAAAGAGGAGGGGTGCGATCCATGTAGTTTCCAACTTTGGTTTCGCTGGGATGGCTGCATGGGTTGTTAAGAAACATCTTGGAAAAATGTTTTGCACCCCTTTATTCCTCTGGATGGAAATTATGTAAAATGCTTGAATGCCTGTGAACCGATCGTATTTCACATTCCAAATGGCAAGAAAGCTCAATTGTTGTTTTTACGTCCTACGGACGGCTTATCGTCTTTTGATTTCCTTTACGAGGGCGCGAATTTCCCGTACAAGGAGGACAAGCAACAGCAAATAAATTTCCATTACGGCTGCAAAGTTAAAACTTTTTGGCCAAAAGCCGGTGAAAAATCCGGCTGTTTGCTCGGTTCGTCTATCGGAAAGGACATCTGCCTTTCGAGCAGAAAAGAATGGTTCGACTCCATTACCGAGTACAACAAGCCCGAAGTACAAGGGAACGAACATGCAGGTTATGTTGAGACAAGTCAATATACAAGTAAACTAAGCCCTGTCCGGAATCGTTGGTCCGGGAGTGTGATACCGAGCTGTTGGTAGAATCGGTATGTTAGATGTCTTTATGGGAGTGTTCGATTCCTCCACCATCGCCGAAAGGGGATGGGTCGGTTAGGGAGATAAAGACATCATTTGCTCTTATAGCTTAGTGGTAGAGCAGATGACTGTTAATCATCAGGTCGGTGGTTCAAATCCACCTAAGAACGCATATTTAAAGGTAAAAAGATTGTTATTGGATTAGCTTATTTTTCTTTCCGCAAAGCTGTGAAGTTGTGAAACTTCCAGCTCTCTGGTTCATTAGCCAAGTGGTAAGGCAATGGTCTGCAAAACCATGATCGCAGGTTCGATTCCTGCATGGGCCTCATAAAAAATGGGGAGTTGAAATTACTCCCCAAAGATGACAACCATAGGGCTAATATGGTTGTGAAATCAAAATGACAGCGGCTATTCGCAAAGTTGAATCAAAAGAGATATGACAGCTATAACTGTCTGAAGGACAACACAGATTGCAACTATATTGTCTCTTCGCTCTTGGCTAAAATGATTCTTTACCCGTAGGTTTAGTCATATTGCTTGCAAAGGTAAATATTTTGCTCAAAAAGCTGTCATTTGTAAAGGAAGTATGGGTGAATGAAAGTAACACACTGTTAATGTCCTGCTATAAAGTGGCTGGGTCTTCGATTCTCCCTGCTTCCTCAACAAATTATCCTAATAGAGTTGTGAACAATCAACTTAAAGTGTCCGGAAATGGAAGTAGTAACTAATTATTTTCGATAAAAATAGTAATTATGAAAACTGGAGTAATACTGGCTCGGTTCCAGCCTATACACAATGGACACCTACAGCTGATAAAGAAGGCTTGTGATGAGAATGAGCAAGTTTTAGTTATTATTGGCTCAATAGACAAACTCTCAAAACGGAACCCGATACCTTGGACTATCCGAAAACAACTTGTTGAAAAGGCGATTAAAGACCATTCTCTTCACGAAAAAACGAAGATTGTTGAGCTTGCTGACCTTTCTGATGAATCTGACAACAGTCACGATTGGGGTTTTTATCTTTATTCGTTTATTGTTAGCAAAATCAACCAGTCTGATTTCACCATCTATTACTCTGATGGATTTGAGACCATCACTTCTTGGTTTCCAGGATTTCTTTTAAGGAATAACGTGTCTCTATCTTTACTTGCCAGAAACACTTGTGAAGATGGTGTGTCAGCAACTATGGTGCGTGATATGATACTTGCTGATAGCCTTCCAGAAAATGATGTGGTCCCACAGTGCGTGTATGATATGCGCCAGACAATTAAGGCATTTTTAAACGTTTTCAAATAAAAATATGAAAAAGTACATTGGAACAAAACAGATTGAAGCCGAGCCTATGACATTGGGCGACTTCGTTCAAGAAACGGGTAGAACCCCCTATGGTAAGGACATTGAAAACCATAAAGAAACCGAGCAAGGTTATCGTGTTAAATACGAAGATGGTTACGAAAATTGGTCGCCTGCCAAAGCGTTTGAGAAATCATACAAGTGTGCAGACACCTTTCTTGACCGTTTGCATATTGAAATGAAAGACTTGTATGACAGGTTGGATAAACTTGTTGCTTTCATTGATTCTAGAAAGATGGATGAAGTGGTAACAGACAACTACCAAAAATTCTTGTTACGCTTACAGCAAGTAGTGATGGGTAATTACGTGAAAACACTTGAATGTCGTATTGGATGTCTTGATGGCGCTCCTAATGCTCCGTTTAACCAGATGTCTTTCGGAGTTGCAATCGAAGCGTTGAAATTTGGTCTTGCTATTCGTAGAAAATGTTGGAATGGAAAGGGATTGTGGGTCATCAAGCAAGTCCCGGCACACATCGAAAGCGATATTGTTCCGAAGATGCAGTCACTTCCTCAATCGGCAAAGGACCTTATTCTGAAAGGCAAGGGTTTCATTAACTATACAAGCCAATGCCTTATCTACAACGAGAATATTGGTCGTGCTGATTCATGGATTCCGTCTATCAGTGACGTGTTTGCAGAAGACTGGGAGATTGTTCAATAATGAAGTTTCAATCATATAGAAACAGCAATTTTTTCTGCAAAAAGCTCTTTTGTTTGTCAATGATTATAAGTTGGATATAAAGACGTTAATTATGATTATATTAAAAACAACAAAAAGTAGCATTGAAATAGTAAAACAAATGGTCAAAGAAATGAACGATTTTGAGTTCAGAGCGTATACACCTGAATGTCATTTCTACTATAATTTATTATGTGATGAGCTATCACAGTTTGTAAATGAACATCTCGTTTGTGATGCAACAGTTCGTCAAGAAGCAAAACAATATATCTATAATAATTTAAAGCGTTTATATGTACCTGGAATTGGGATATTACCATTTCCTGAGATGGAGTTGTAGTATGTTAGAAGTTTCTCGAAACACATATTCTGAGATTCATAGTCCATATAAAAATTGAGCTGAAAGGAGAGCTATGAATAAAAAGAAATAAAATCCAATAAAGACATAGATTTATTCTCATAATGAATTATCTTTGTACTATAAACAAGTGAGTCTATCCTACATTTATTAACCTATGGTTGGTAATGTAGATGAATTGAAATATTGGGATGTGATACTAAAATGATACCAAATGTGTAATTATCTGACTATCAACATCAATTTTACCCCCTGAGGGTGTACTAAAAAGAGGTAACTAAGGTTGCCTCTTTTTTTGTATATCAATACTTGAATGATAATAAGGGCTCAGTCTGAAACCTTGGGGGATTGCGTTAAAATTCTTATTTTTGCATCATGAAAA